>JACRBR010000113.1 GCA_016213125.1 Chloroflexota bacterium
ATTCCCCAATCCATGGGCGGCGATAGGGAGTCGCGCGGAAGGATCGGTGTGGCGATGACAGCGGTAGCTGGAACAAGACGCTTTCCGATCAGGCCCGTGGCTGTGGGCCTTGCGGCCGTTGTCGCCGCCATGGGTCTGCTCGTCGTCGGCTGGCTCGCCTGGGCCGCCCTCCAACCAAAGCCGGCCGGGTTCGCTCCGGGCGCCGGCGGCGGTGTTACCAGCCCCGGCCAACCCTCGAATGGTGTCCAGTACACCGTCGATGCGAGGAACCGCAGGGACTGGGCGTACTTCAACTTCCGTCAGGGCTCGACTGTCTCGACCTCTCAGGACTCCCTTGATTGGGACTTGGCGTTCCGCCGCACCGACCTGCTCACCAACAGCGGTGACGCGAACCCTCGCGGCCAGGGTGGAGCGTTGGATCTGCAGAAGGTCCCTCTTGCTGAAGCAATCGTGCCCGACGGTGGCTACCTGCCCGACCGCACACACGAAGATCGTGGGCTTGAGAATCCCGCGCTGCACAAGTGGTACAGCTACAATTGGACCACCCACATCATCACCAGCAAGGAGCACACGTACGCGCTGCGGACGGCGACGGGCGAGGTCGTGTTGCTGACCTTTATCTCCTACTACTGCGACGACGGCTCTTCCGGCTGCGTCACCTTTAGCTACACCTGGCCGACGGACCGCTCGCCGTCGGGCGGCGTGGCCGAACGGACACCATCTCAGTAGGGAACACCCAGCCGCGCAGGATTCCAGCACCACGGTCGTCCATGGGTGCGCAGGTCCCTCGTGGGAATGGACACGACTCGCCCAGGTGTCATGAAGCCGGTGGCGGCGGAATGCGGCGGCGACGGAGGGTGAGAATTGGCACGCCCGGAGGGATTCGAACCCCCGACCCTCGGTTCCGAAGACCGATGCTCTATCCGCTGAGCTACGGGCGCGTGCTCACTGAGTGTACCAACGCAGGCCGGGGCTTCGGGAGGTTAGCGTTCGTCGCGGACCTGGACGTCGATGCGGGTGTAGTCGTCGTCGAGCTGGAAGACGCCGACTACGATCTCTCCGGTGAGCTGGAGGTCCGCGTCGGAGAAGCGGATAGCCTGTGCGTCCTCGAGGGCGGCTTCGCTGGCATCCGCGTCCTCGACATCGAGATCGGCTTCGTCGAGGTGATCGCGCAGGGCGTCGAGCACGTCATCGGCGGCGTCCTTCGTGATGTAAGACAAGGCGAACGACTTTGAGCCAGGCTCCTTCTGATACGCGGACTCGATGAGGAGCGCGCCTTCGTACCCCGGCACCTCGTCCGGAAAGTCCGGCGGTGTGGCGCGCGCGTCGATCGGCTCAAATGGGTCGGGCACGCGGCCCTCGGCGCCGGACGCGTTCTGGATGCTCGTGAGGATGGTTGTGCGTTCGCCGTCGGCGGATCCGGTGATCAAGACGACGCCAGAGAGATCCGCGTCGTCCGTGTTGCGGTACTGGTACAGCGTGGTTTCGGCGCCGTCCTGCCCGACCTCCACCTGCCACGGGTCGGTGTCGAACAGCTCCTTCATCGAGGCGGCGACGGTGTCGCGGTCATCGTCGACGTCCTGGACGACGATGTAGCCGATGTTCGGATCCTGGATCTGCGCGACCGACGCCACGACCTCGGCGCCGTCGTAGCTGGGGACGCCGTCCGGGTAGCCGGGCGGAAAGGCGCCTTCGTACCGCAGCGTCGTCGTACCGTCGTTGCTCTGGGTGAAGGCGTGGAGCAGGTTGGTGGTGTCGGCGGTGACGCGCCCGTCGTCATCACCGCCGCCGCCCACCAGGAACCACATCAGCGCTGCGACTGCCGCGGCAGGCACAGCGGCGGCAACGATCAGTCCCCAGACGGGGATGCCGCGCGGTGGGCGTGCAAATGTTGCTGTGTCGGCGGCGGACGTCGGGCCGCCCTCTTCGCCAATGACTTCGTACGCGTATCCCCCCGGAGTGACGGTGCCAGGTGGCTCAGCGGCGTCTGCGGGCGCGATGGCCTCGTCCACCGGCGGCGGCAACGAGGCTTCGTCCTCAGGCTCCGCCGGGGTTATCTCGTCGGGCACGGGATCCTTTCGAGGGAGGGGAATGGGGTGGACGGAGGGATTTGAACCCTCGATCTCCAGGGCCACAACCTGGCGCCTTAACCGCTAGGCCACGCCCACCACGCGTACGGCGGAACGGCGAAAAAATGCCCTGCGCTTGGGCCGCAGAGCTTGTGCCGTCCGAACCTGCTGAAGTCTATCAGCGGCGCTCGAACCCCTGCAAGCTTGCTAGCGGCCGGTGGAGCCGTGGCCGCCATCGCCGCGGGCGGTCTCCGTGAGCTCCGCCACCTCCACCGATACGGCTTCGGCGAGCGGGGCGATCACGAGCTGGGCGATCCGGTCGCCATTGCGCAGCTCGTAGGGAGCACACCCGCCGAACGTCCACATGGTGACCAGCAGCTCCCCCCGGTAGTCGGCGTCTATGGTCCCGAAGGCGACTCCGAGCCCCTTCGAGGAGAGCCCGGAGCGCGGACGAACCTGCGCGTCGAACCCGTAGGGGAATTCGATGGCGATCCCGCAGGGAATCATCCGTGGTGTCTCCGTGAGCACTACCGCTTCATCGAGGCATGCGTAAAGATCGAAGCCAGAGGCGCCGGGCGTGGCCCGGACGGGGAGCCGCGCCCGGGGGTGCAGCCGCCGTATTTTCAGTTCGATACTCATACCGGCGCAGCCTAGCAGCGCGCGGCTCGTTGATCTATGCGGGCGAAGAGCCGTCCACTGGCGGGACGGAACGGGACACGGAGGTCCAACACCCTTGAAATTCCTCGCGGGGCTGGTTGTAGTCATTGCCGCGGTCGCGTTTGGCGGCGCGGCGATCTACCTGTACTCCGATCATGAAGCCGACGCGGGCGGGCTGGACATTCGCCTGACACCAACGGTGCGCGCCACGAAGACGCCCTTGTTTCGCACCCCGGGCGCCGGTGCCACGGCTACCCCCGCCTCCAGCGCGAAGTTCGTGCCGTGGAGCTACCCCGCAGCGGCGGGGCCCGGCGTGATGTCCGCCGAATGCAGCGGCAGGGGCCAGAATTCCGTGAAGATGTTCCTGCTCTGGAATGCATCCGGCGCGGGAATCCAGTACCTGGACTTCAGCGTGCAGAACAACGGGTTCGCGCCCGGAACCTTTCTCAGCTTCGGCCCGTTCGACAGGGAAGGTTGGGGCTACGCGATTGAAGGCGTGCGGCAGGATACGACGCACATCGCCCGCGTGAACACCTGGACGGGCACGAAGTGGGCGCCCAGCTACCCGCTGCAGTTCCGCACGCCCATCTGCGATGCGGCCGCCGTCGAGCCTTCACCGAGAGCGGACATGCTCGCACTTCGAGACCGCCTGGGTGGCACGATCTTCAGCAGCGGTATCAATGCCGCGGTCGCAATCACGGACCTGCAGACGGGCGAGACGATCGACGTGAACGGCACCGACCCGCGGCTCCCGGGCTGCACGCTGAACCTCTTCGTGATCATGTCGGTTGTGCAGGAGCTGCAGGTCGGGACGGTCACCGAAGGGGATGCGGGCGACATCATCGCGCAGACCATCAACCGCTCCGACCCGATCCTTGCGCGGCGGATGCTGCGGGACTGGGTGGGAGACAACAACCTGTACCGGGGACTGGACAGGATGAACGTGTACCTGCAGGCGCTGGGCATGACGGCCACGATCATGGACCATCCGCCTGCATACCCGGAGGAGTCGCTGCACAACGACGCGAGCTTTAACAACAGCACGACGGCGCGAGACGCGAACAAGGCGCTGCGAACGCTCTGGGACGGCGGCGTTGTCTCGCCGCAGTGGCGGGACTACCTGCTACAGAAAATGACGCTGGTGAAGCCGGGACTGCAGTACATCATCGGCAGTGCGGGCTATGGCGCCACGCGCTCGCACAAAAACGGCTTCCTGTACGAGCAGGGGTGGGCGGACAACGATATCGGCATCGTCTGGTTCGAGCGCGGCGGCAAGCGGTACGGCTACGCTATCTCCTTCTACTCCCAGTACCTGCGCGGCAAGTACGACGCCATCCCGCTGGCCCAGGACGTGGCGGCGATCGCCTACGACTGGTTCGCCGCCCGCTACGGGGCTCCCTGACCAGACGTCGTCGGGCTTCCGCGGCCAGAACCCACGCCGATATGGCCTCCCTCGGGTTCGGGTATGCACCCGGTGTATCGCACTGGCTCCGTCGGGCGATCTAAACTGTGGGCATGCCGGAACGCGACGAAGTCCAGATCGCACGCTGGGACGCCATCAGAGAGCAGGTCGGAGACGGGCTGCGCCAGATGCGCGGCCACGGCCGTTCGCAGGCGCAGCTTGCGTACGAGATGGACGAGCTGGGCTTCCACGTCAGCCAGAGCATGGTCTCGCGTTACGAACAGGGTCAGGGGGAAGTGCCCCTCTCGCTGGAGCGCATGGTGGGCTGGGCGCTTTGCTGCGACGCGCTCAGTTCCGGGCACCTTCGCGAGATGCTGGAGCTTGGCGGCTATTCGCTCCCGTGGACGATCGGCGACATGAAGCAGTTCGACCTGTTGCTGCGCAAGTTCCGGTCGATGTCTCGTGCCGACCAGATGGTGCTGCGACGCCGGATGCTCTGGCACCTGCTTGGCGTGCAACCGCGTCCGCTGGGCGCCGCGAGGGAGCTGGCGCTGTGACCATGAACGTGCTCGAACTAGACGACACCAGGCGCCAACTACGCGATCGGCTGCGTGCGATGCCGGACGTCGGCGACCCGCGTGCCGGCGTGCGCCGCATGCGGGCGCTGCTGCAGGAGATGGGCGTGCAGTGCGATGACACCGCCGAGCTGGAGGACGCGGACGCGATCCTGCTGACCTCGGGCCGCGGCATGGAGGCGCTGATCGCCTCGCGGCTGGACGATGACCAGCGCCACCAGGCCTATTCGCGCATCGTCGCACGGCTGATAATCGGGCAGATGCACGAGCCCATCGACGCCAAGATCGAGTACCACTCCAAGCACTCGACGATCTCCCGCCAGGAGAAGGAAGAGGACGCGGCGGTGGCGAAGTTCGCGACGGCGCTGGCGGAAGGCAATCTCAACCTGGCGCCGCGGCCACTGTATGAGGACGTCCCGAAGCTGACTTTGGCGTTCACCCCTCGCACCGCCGCGCTGTCGACGCTCGGTGGCATGCACCTGTGGTCGGACTACTGGTACCGGCGCAGCACGATGTACCGCTGGTGGCGCTCGCGAAGAGACGTCTCATCGGCGATCAAGCGGGTGTGCGTCATCCTGAACCCGCGGCGCCCAGCCGCCGCCTGAACGCTGACCCCAAAATTCGTCCTGGCTGTCGTTTCCGCCCACGGCCCGCCGTGTGGTCGCTGCTCCGGGATTGGGTGAGCGAGACCAGCGGGAGCCGCATACTGTCATGCCGAAGCGACTCTAGCTTCCCCTCCGGTTCATTTGCACCATGGTTAAAGAAAGCCGCTCGCCCCTGAGCCGGGCGTGCCGCATGCTGTGCCGGGCGCACGCTCAACACCGAAGAGAATGCTCAGTACGCAGGAGTCCAGGATGCAAAAGCCAGCACTGTCCCTCGCCGCCGTGCCCGGCCGCCGGAAGGCCACCATCGACCTCGCGAAGGAGATCGAACGCCGCGGTTTCCAGGGCATCTACATGCCGTCGTTCGGCGACGCCATGGGGCTCGGCGTGGCGCTGGCCCTCGAGACGGATCGCATCCCCTTCGGCACGACGGTGCAGCCGATTTACCTGCGGCAGCCCGCGGACTTCGCCGCGGCCGCGTCGTTCATCCACGAGGTGTCGGGCGGGCGTTTCTGGTTCGGCGTCGGCGTCACGCACGGCCCTGTCCATCGCCGGCTCGGCGTGACGCCGGGCAAGCCGCTGGTCGACATGCGCCGCTTCGTCGAGCAGGTTCGGGCCGTCTCGCAGCAGGGCGGGGGCGAACTGCCACCGATCGTGCTCGCGACGCTCCGTGACCGGATGCTGCGGCTTTCGGCCGAGATCGCGGAGGGCGCGGTGTGGGCGAACGGTTCGCGCTCGCGGATGGCGCACTCGCTCGGCCTGTTGCCGGCGGAGAAGCGGGCGAACGACGCCTTCTTTATCGGCGACATGATCCCCACGTGCATCAGCGACGACCGCGAGGCCGCGGCTGCCGTGATGCGCCGCACGCTGACCGGCTACGTGGTGCTGCCGAACTATCGCAACTACTGGATCGAGGCAGGTTACGAAGAAGAGATGCGCGCGATCGAGGCGGCGCAAGAGGCTGGTGATATGGCGAAGATCCCGTCGCTCATGTCCGAGCGATGGCTGCGCGACGTTACGCTGTTCGGTCCGGCGGCTGAGGTGCGCGAGGGCGTCGAGCAGTGGTACGCGGCCGGTGTGCGGACACCGATCCTCGTGCCGTCGAGCGCGCAGGGCGGGCAGATGAAGGCGTTCGAGGAGCTGTTCGCGGCGTTTGAATAGCCGGGTCAAACACGGCGAGCGCCGTGGAACGGCCGGTTTCAGGGCGGATCCATGCGAGGGCGAACGAAGGAGTTGGCACCGATGCGGACGCGAAGCATCCTACTGATCTCTGCGATGGCCGCAGCCATCGCGATCTTCGCGGCGTGTGGAGGCGGAGACGACCAGGGTACATCGAACTCCTCAGGTGAACCTGACGGTGACGTGTCGGGGACGTGGGTGCTCGACCACGACTCTGACGGTACGGAGCCGCTGGAGAACACCACCGTGACGCTCGTGCTGGCCGATAGCGAGCTGTCTGTGCACGCCGTGAGCCCCGATGATGAGCTGACGGATGTCGGAACGTACAGCGTTAGCGACGGCAGGATGACCATCAAGTTCAACGAGCAGGGAATCGAGGCAGCGGATCGACCCTACAAGGTCGAGGGCGACACGCTGGAGATCCCGGTGAAGATGTTCAGCGAGGGGGATGGGTCGTCGATCTGGCGACGATCGAGCGAATCGGCGGAGAGTGAGCCATCGCCGGATGACGGCGACTCCTCTCCTGGCGCGGGTGCCGGTGGCGACGCGGGGTTCTCGACGGATCTTGAGGCAGACTGGAGCATCTACGATCTCGACGAGTACGCCACCGCCGCAGCGATGAAGACGTTTGTGGAGAACCTGAACGGCGGAGGCATGGCATGGGAAGACGCGGTCAAGGCAGCGGCTGATACAGCGAAGACCTTCGATGATGTCGACTCGGTGGTGATATCGCCAAACGGACTCAATGCGGTCATCAAGTACAAGGACGGAGGCGAAGAGGACCTCATCACCGAGCGCTTCAGCACCACCGAAGGCGGGGCTGTGTCCATCGCTCCGCGTGTTTCGGAGCCGCTGGTGTCGAGCGCCCTGCTGACGACGGCCACCTGTCCGGCCTTGCCAGCGTCGCCGCAAGGCGTGGTGAAGGTGCCCGGCGGAAATGTCGCGGAGCCGGGGCGTGAAGGTCTGCAGCCCAAGGGCGGGTACGGCGTCACCGTGTACAACGCAAAGGCCCAGCCAAAGCCCACCACCAGCGCAGACTCGCCGCCATCGTCTGAGCGAAACGCGCTCTTGTTCGCGCCGCTGTACCAGGTGCCCCATCCCGGCCCGCGCTACGACAAGGCTGGTAACCCCATTGTTGGAACATGGTCCGGATTCCGGGAGGCGACCGACGGCGACGACATCGGCTGCGTAAAGGCGGCCCTGGAGCGCGCCGGATATCGCACGGACCTGATCGTCGGCAAGATCGAGAAGAAGAAGCCTGTGCACACTGGTATCGACGCGATCGTCGAACTGACAAACAAGCTCACTTCGACGAGGTACGGCGCGATCTACTTCCTCACGCACGGATCGGCGTTCGACAACAACATCATCAAGCTGGAGATGGGCACACTCGGTGAGGAAGAGCGCGAGAAGGTGCTCGGCAATCGGAAGATCAACCACCAGGAGATGACCACGCTGGAAGACGCGATCCGCGAGGAGATCCTGAATCGCGCGGGGTTGCCGCTGGATGACGATCTCAAGCGGACGATCCGCGCTAACGTCGAGGTCAATGGCCGCCTGGAACTCTGGGTGTCGTCGGACTTCTTCAGGCTCCTGCGCGAGAAGAAGGGCCTGGACTTCAGCCATACGCTGGTCTTTGTGAACGCCTGCTCCTCGGCCGCGAACAACGGTCTGGTGAACGCGTTCGAGGCGCGAGCGTTTCTCGGCTGGGAGCGGCCACCTGACATGAACTTCGCGAGTAACGCCGCGCAGGTGTTCTTCGACGAGGCGACGGACAAGGCGCGTTCGGCCCGGAACGCGTGGTCGATGTGGGGGCGGTACCAGCGATTCCTGGAGATCGCGTCTGGGAGGAAGCGCCCTGATCGAACGAAGGTGGACATTCTGAAGGCGTTCGGCCCCGGCGGGTTCGAGTACCCGCGAATGGCGGACCAGACAGTGATCCTCATCTACCGGATCCGGCACGGACCGGCGTCCGCGTCGTCTGACATCGCGAAGAGTGTCAGTGTCGTGAAGGCGTGCTCCGACCAGTTCTGGTCGGCGGGTACGTCGACAGGGCTGAAGAGCCCGGCCTGTCATCAGCTCGAGTTCGGGAGCCACCTGCCAACGAACGAGGAAGTGGCCGACGCGATTTTTGACGCCGGCGGTGGCGGAGATCAACCCTACGGGCGATGGACGATGGCGGATTGAGTCGTTCGCGGCGTTGAAGTGAGGACGAGATGAGCGAGCTGACCACGTACGAACTGAGCGACAACGTCGCCACGATCACGATGGACGACGGCAAGGTCAACGTGCTGTCGCTGGCAATGCTCGGTGACATCAACACCGCGCTCGACAGCGCCGTTGCGGACAAGGCAGCCGTCGTGCTTGCGGGCCGGGAGGGCCGGTTCTCCGGCGGCTTCGATCTCGCGGTGTTCCGGGGCGGCGGGACTGATGGCATCAAGATGCTCCGAGAGGGCTTCAGCCTGTCGGAGCGGCTCCTTTCGTTTCCCACGCCGGTCGTCGCCGCCTGCACCGGGCACGCGATCGCAATGGGGGCGTTCTTGCTGTTGTCCGTGGACTATCGGATCGGGGCGGCGGGTCCCTTCAAGATCCAGGCGAACGAGACGGCGATCGGGATGACCCTGCCGACGGCTGCGTATGTAATCACGCGGCAGCGCCTGACCCGAAGCCACTCCCACCGCGCGCTCGCGCTGGCCGAGGTGTACGCGCCCGACGATGCCGCGACTGCGGCGGGCTGGCTTGACCGTGTCGTGGGACCGGACGAGGTGGTCGCTGCCGCGCGAGCCAAAGCCGGTGAGTTGATAGCCCTGAACATGCAGGCGCACTCGGCGAACAAACTCAAAGGGCGAGCCGAGGCGCTGACGGCATTGCGCGCTGCGATCGACGCGGAGTTCCCGGTATGACTGCGAAAACCGCAGTTTTCAGCCGTTGTCAGGTATGGTCGCTGGCCGAATGCGAACTCATGTTGGCTATTGGCTCCGCTTTACTTAGACTTATTTCGCCTGAACCGAAACGCCCAGGCCGGAGGAAGCATGGATTTCAACGACACACCCGAAGAGGCCGTATGGCGTAAGGAGGTCCGCGACTTCCTCGAGAACGAGTACCCCGACGAGTTTCGCGGACGCGGTCCCCGGCGTGGTCCGGGTGCTCGCAGCGACGCGGAAGACGCGGGGGAGGGTCTCTTTCGCGACAAGACGAAGGAGAGTGATCCCCTGAAGCGGTGGCGCGCGGCCCTGTCGTCGCGCGGATGGGTGGCCCCGGCGTGGCCGAAGGAGTACGGCGGCGCTGGCCTGGACACCAAGAAGCAGTTCATCCTGAACGAGGAGTTCGCCGAGTTCGGCGCGATGAACATCGGCGGTTTTGGCGTGATGATGCTGGGCCCGACGTTGATCGTGCACGGCACGGAAGACCAGAAGAAGGAGCATCTGGCGGGAATCCTTAACGGCACCGTGCAGTGGTGCCAGGGGTGGTCCGAGCCCAACGCGGGGTCCGACGTCGCTTCCGTGCAGACGCGCGCGGTGAAGGACGGCGACGACTACGTCATCAACGGCCAGAAGATCTGGACGACGGGCGCACAGTTTGCCGACATGATGTACATGCTGGCGCGGACCGATCCTGACGCCCCGAAGCACCGAGGCATCAGTTACTTCCTGCTCAATATGAAGGACCCCGGCGTGACGGTTCGCCCGCTGATGACGATGGCCGGCAGCGCCGTCTTCAATGAAGTCTTCTTCGAGAATGTGCGCGTGCCCGCGCGCAATCGTGTCGGCGAGGAGAACCGCGGCTGGTACATCGGTACCACCACGCTGGACTTCGAGCGCTCGTCAATCGGCTCATCGGTGGGCATCCGAAAGTCGATCGAGTCGATGATCGAGTTTGCGAAGAAGAACCCACAGATCGCGGTGGGCGCGAAGAAGCGCGAGGTTCAACTCGCATTCGCCGACCGCCTTATCGAGGCGAACGTCGCGAAGCTGATGTCATACCGCGTCGTGAGCATGCAGAACGCCGGCCTGGTGCCGAACCACGAGGCCTCGATGTGCAAGCTGTTCGGCTCGGAGATGCAGCAGCGCATCGCGGCGCTCGGCGTGAAGCTGAACGGAATGTACTCGCAGATCATCGGTGGCAAGCCGGAGTGGTCGCCCGCCGGGCGCTTCGGCATCGGCCAGGTGGCGGCGGTGTCGTCGACGATTGCGGGCGGGACGAGCGAGATCCAGCGGAACATCATGGCTCAGCGCGGCCTCGGCCTGCCGCGCGACTAGACGATCCACGAATAAACACGAACCGCCACGAAGACGGTGAAGGGACGGAGCGCTCCGTCCCTTCACCATTACGCACCA
>JACRBR010000108.1 GCA_016213125.1 Chloroflexota bacterium
AGTGGGGTGCGAAGAGGCTGCGGAGGCGCGATGCGATGTCTTCGACTTCGCGCAGTTCGCCGGTAGTGACGGCGATCACGAAGTCGTAAAGGGCGTCCAGCTCCGGAACCGTGGCGACGCCATTCAACGCGAGAAACAGTAGCATCGCGGCGAGGCCCGCGCGCTTATTGCCATCGAGAAATGGGTGGGCGATAACCACACCCTGTAACAGCGCGGCCGCCTTCTCGGCAAGCTCAGGGTAGAACTCCTTCCCGAAGGCTTCGGCGGAAGGCCCGAGCAGCGCACTTTCCAGTTTGGCGAAGGAAAGAAGCGGCGCCGGGCGTGCCCCTCCGTCCCTGAGGATCGCCTCGTGGTAAGCGATCACGTCATCGACGGTGATGTACCGGGTCACTCGGCGAGGCGGCGGAACACGGGCCGATAGGACTCCATCTGGCGTTCAATGATCGCTCGCACTTCGGACGACACGGCCGAGGGGCAATACTGGCTGGTTACAGAACCCGCCACGAGGTCTTCGACCGAAACCCCCTCCGCTTCGGCGACCGCCTTCAGGCGCGCATAGGTTTGGTCGTCGAGGGAAACCGCGATCGTGGTCATGAGGTCATTGTATCAGGGACGGAAAGGTGCCCCGCCGGGCGGCCGGGGCCGCTATCGTGGTCGCAACGGCCTCGCCGAAGGAGACAGCGATGCGCGCGATGCGTATAGAGCAGATCGGCCCGATCGGTGACAGACCTGGGCCGCTGGTCGCGCGAGACGTAGAAGTCCCCACTCCAGCACCCGGGGAGATCCTCATCCGCGTGACCGTTTGCGGGGTGTGCCACACGGAGCTGGACGAAATTGAAGGCCGCACGCCGCCGCCGCGCCTGCCTGTCACGCCCGGCCACCAGGTTGTTGGCCGGGTGCACGGGATTGGCGCCGGCGCCACGGGCTTCGCAATCGGGGACCGCGTGGGGGCCGGGTGGATCTTTTCCGCGTGCGGGACGTGCGGCTACTGCCGCTCGGGGAGAGAGAATCTCTGCGACGCGTACCAGGCGACCGGGCGCGATGCGGACGGCGGTTACGCCGAGTTCATGACAGTGCCGGCCGCATTCGCCTACCCCATCCCGGAGGGTCTAGCCGACGCGGAGGCCGCGCCGCTGCTGTGCGCGGGGGCAGTTGGATACCGCGCTCTGCGTCTCACCGGGCTTGAGGATGGGCAGCGCCTGGGGCTGACGGGGTTCGGCGCGTCCGCGCATCTTGTCCTGCAAACGGCTCACCACCTGGTCCCGCGCAGCGAGGTCTACGTGTTTGCGCGGCGAGCTGCGGAGCGCGAGTTCGCGATGGGCCTTGGGGCCGCGTGGGCGGGCGCAATCAGTGACGTGCCACCACACTCCCTGGACGCGATCATCGACACAACGCCCGCATGGCTGCCGGTGCTGGAGTCGCTTCGCCACCTTGTTAAAGGCGGCAGGCTGGTGATCAACGCGATCCGCAAAGAAGACGGCGACCGCGCAGACCTGCTGGCTTTGGACTACGCCGGGCACCTCTGGCTGGAGAAGAGCATCCAGAGCGTGGCGAACGTTACCCGGACAGACGTCGCCGAGTTCCTGGAGGTCGCGGCCCGTATCCCGCTTCGGGCGGAAGTGCGTGAATACCCATTGGAGGACGCCAACCGGGCGCTGCGGGAGATCCGCGAACGGGAGATCCGGGGCGCAAAGGTACTTCGAATCGGCGACGGGTAGCGTCAGGCAGCGAACGCCAGGCCGACTACCGCGACGGCAAGAACGACGATCACGCCCAGCGCGTCGAACATCGTGGTGCCCGCGTCGTCCGCGAGCGGCGTGCGGACCGGGTGGTGCCTGGTGGTATTGGTAAGGAGTCGCATCGTCGTCGCCTCCAGCCGTAGCAATAGCCTAAGTATGCCGGTCGCCACACCTCTGGCACTGAGCCGTCCGGTCCGAACGAATGGGCCGGTCGTACCATATGGCTGGCTACCCTCGTTTGCGGACGGCGAGCGCGCTTATCGCCTCACAAAGCACGCGATGAGCAGCTTCCGCCGTAATTCCAGCCGCGTCATACGGTGGCGAAACTTCGACGACGTCCAACCCGGCAAGGGGAATCTGCAATACGATGTGGCGGACGGCGCGCAACAGTTCGCGGGCGGAGAGTCCGCCAGGCTCCGGCGTGCCCGTGCCTGGAGCGAATGCTGGGTCCATGACGTCGACATCGACGGACAGGTAGACGGAGTCCACGCCTTCGAGTGCCTGCTCGATCGCCTCCCGCAGGACGGCGTCGAAGCCGCGCTGTTCGACCTCCGCCATCAGGTGCGTGCGGAGGCCGTGTTCGGCCATCCAGTCCATGACGGCCGGCGGCGGCCAGTAACCGCGTAGCCCCACCTGGACGAAGTTCTTGCCCGCGACATGGCCGTTCTCGATAAGCCGCCGCATGGGCGTGCCGTGGCTGAGGAAGACGCCCCACGATTCGTCGGCGGCGTCGGCGTGAGCGTCGAAATGGACAATCCCGACGCGGCGGTTGTGGTGGTCGGCAACCACGGAGGCCGAGGGATATGTGATGGAGTGGTCGCCCCCCATGACCATTGGCACGCACTGCGGCGCGGCTTCCAACAGCTCGCGCAGCTTCGCCCGGATGGCGTCGTGGCTGCGTTCGATACTCCCGGGTACGCACAGCGCGTCGCCCGTGTCGATGGCCGAAACGAACTTAAACGGTTCGATCTGAAGGCCAAGGTGATGAAATGACGTCGCCGTGAGGTTGCCCGCGTTGCGAATGGCGCGCGGGCCGAAGCGTGCGCCCGGACGGTTGGTGACGGAGACATCGAAGGGCGCGCCGACGATTGCAATGTCCGGATGGGCCGCTTCGATTTCCTCGCGCTTCCACACCCAAGGAAGGTGAAGAAACGTCGAGATATCGGAGTATGCGGGGTGACCCCGCGGATCCGTCATCCGCTGAGCGTAGCAGGTCTCCGCGGAGTTGAGGCGGTGCGAATTCGGCCACGGGGGCGAGAACTGCTACCGTAGCGGCATGCGCGCGCTCCGATTCTTCGAACCCGGCAACGTCGCCGTTGTTGATGTCCCATTCCCAAAGCCCGGCCCTGGCGAAGTGGTCTTGAAGGTCCACGCGACGGGCCTCTGCAACAGCGACATCCGGGTCTACCTGGGTGAGAAGAAAGCTGCGGCCGGAGTCATCCCCGGTCATGAGATTTCGGGCGAAGTCGCCGCCATTGGGGCGGGGGCCGAGGCAACGGTTGGGGAAACGGTAGCGGTCTGCCCGATCCTCTGCTGCGGGAACTGCTCGTTCTGCCGGGAAGGCTACCGCAACCGCTGCCCGGCGCGGCGAACGCTTGGCTACGACCTGGACGGGGGCATCGCGGAGTACGTCCGTATCCCGGCAAGGCTGGTGGCAATGGGCCACCTGCTGCCGATGGACGCGGCGGCGCCAGCGCACCTGCGCGCGCTGCTCGAGCCGTTCGCCTGCGTGCTCAACTCGATCGAATCACTTGCCATCGGGGCGGCGACGCCGGCCGGCATCGTGGGCGGCGGGCCGATGGGGTTGCTGCATCTGATCGCGGCAAGGGCGTACGGAGGCGGACCGATCCTCGTCGTGGAGCCGGAAGCCGAGCGGCGCGCGGTTGCCATCGAGCTTGGGGCGGATGCCGCGGTGGCCCCGGAGGATGCGCTCACGGCGGGCATGGAGATGACGAAGGGCGAAGGGTTCCGCGCCGTCTCGCTGGCTGCGGGTATCGCGGACGCGGTGCCGCTCGCGTTGAGCCTCGCGCGGCGGCTCGGGGGAATTAACTTCTTCGCCGGGTTCCCGCCGGGAGCCGCGCACAC
>JACRBR010000106.1 GCA_016213125.1 Chloroflexota bacterium
AGCTCTGGACATAGAGCACCTTGGCATCACCGCTCCAGGCGAGCGAGGAACGATCGTCGGACTCGAACGAGGCGAGCCTTGTGAGGTTCTCTCCGGCGGACGTGATACGCCAGAGCGATGCCTCGGGCTCTTCCTCCGTGGTCTTTGGTGGGTATGTCGCTGAATCGAACGCGACGAAGGCGATGGTAAGACCGTCCGGTGAATAGCGGGGTGAGACGATGTAGACGTGGTCGCCATCGCGTACGAGGCTAGCCACCGCAGAGGGGTCGAGCGTCGACGTGGTGCCCAGACTACGCTCGTCTGCCGTAACGAAGCCAAGCCGCGATCGATCCGGGGACAGGCCGAAGGCCGCGGCGTCCGGAAGGAAGTCGACGGTTGCACCCGTCGACACATCCACGCGGACGATTCGTGACCGGTACGTGGACGGAGTGCCCGCACCGGCTAACGAGAGAGACACCGCGAGCACGGTGGCGTCATCCATCCACTGCGGCGCCGCGATTCCTGTGTTGGGTGCGACGTGTGATGCGAGCAGATGGGCGCTGCCGCCGTCGCGATCGGCGATCCACAGATCGCCGTTGACTTCACGCCCGCCGCCCGGGGTACGTGTCCCCGCGGTGGCCGTGAAGACGATGCGCGTGCCGTCCGGTGAGACTGCTGGGTCACGAAGGGATGTGGTTGTCGTTGTCGCCGCCGTCAGCACGCGGTCGAGGCCGGTGTCGATGTTCAGCTCGATGATCCCACGCTGATCGCCGAAGAGGAGCAGCCCGCCGCCTGACCGACCGCCATCGCCTCCGCCGCCGCAGGACAGGGCGACGGTACCGGCGAACGCCAGGAAACACGTGAGGACGATACGGATTGTATTGCGCATGGCGTGCAGTCTGGATCTTCCGGGCCAAGATCGACAAGTGTGTGTCAAGCAGGGCTAACGGTTGCGGTGGCGCAACGCCCGGGCGATGTCCCGATCCGCTTCGCGCTTGGCGATGGCCTGGCGCTTGTCGTACTGCTTGCGGCCGCGGACGAGACCCAAGTCGACCTTCGCCATGCCGTCCTTCAGGTAAAGATTGAGGGGCACGATCGTCAGGCCGCGCTCGGTAATGGCGCGCGCCCACTCGTGGATCTGTTTCTTGTGCAAGAGAAGGCGGCGGGGACGGTTGGGCTCGTGGTTTTGATAGCTGCCGGGCGCGTACTCGGCGATGTGGGCGCCGTACAGCCACATCTCGTCGTTGAGCGGGCGCGCGTAGGCCTCGCGGATGCTGGCGCCGTTCGCGCGAATGGACTTGATCTCGGTACCGGTCAAGCTGAGGCCTGCCTCGACGCGTTCGAAGATCTCGTTGTCGTGGAACGCCTTGCGGTTGGAGGCGACCTGTTTGATTTCAGCCATATGGCGTCAGCGTAGCGGAGCGGTCAGCCACCCGCGCGCGTCGGCGTGGCCTGAGGCGTCTCGGAGGCCGCGACGGGCGTGCGGGGTGGCGTGAAGTCGGTGCCGCGAAGAACATCGATAGCCTTCCAGAGCTGAACGTCGCGGCGCAGATCGATGTCCTCGTCATTGAGCTGGATGTTGATATCGGGGCGGATGCCGACGCCGTCGATCTGTGTGCCGTTCGGGGTGAGCCACTTGGCGACACTCACGTAGAGCTGGCCGCCGTCGTCGAGATCGTTCGAGATGTTGACGGTGCCCTTGCCGAATGATTTCTCGCCGACGAGCTGGGCGCGGCCGTTGTCCTGGAGCGCCGCGGCGAGCACCTCCGAACCGCTGGCGCTGAACCTGTTCATGAGGATCACGACCGGTATATCGAGCGCGATGCCTCCGTCTTTGGACTTGTAGACCTGCTCCGAGCCGTCGCGGTCGCGCTCCGTGAGAACGACCTTGTCGCCTTCGAGGAACTCATCGGCGATATCGATGGTTGTGCGCAGCAGGCCGCCGGGGTTGTTCCGCAGATCAAGGATCAGGCCCTTCTTGCCGGAGGCTACGGCGTCACGCAGGGCCTGCTGCATCTCCTCCTTCGACGGCTCGGTGAACTCTCGCAGGTAGATGTAGCCGAGGTCGGTGATATCGGCGCCGGAGCCATCCTGGAGGGAGCCTCCGGGCGGTTGCGTGGTCACGCTCTTCACCTTGATCTCGTCGCGCTCGATCTCCAGGGTGACTTCCTCGCCCGACTCGGCATGCCGCAGCTTGATCCGGACGGTCGTGCCGGCGGGGCCGCGGATCTTGAGGACGGCTTTTTCCTGCGTCCAGCCGTCGGTCGACTCGCCATCCACCTCGAGGATGATGTCTCCGGGAAGGACGCCGGCGCGCTCAGCGGGGGTGTCTTCGATCGGAGCGACGATGACGATATCACCGTTCTGGGAGGCGACCGTCGCGCCAATCCCGTCGAACTTGCCGGAGGGACCGATGCTGGTTGCCACGGTCTGCGGATCGACGTAGAAGGTGCCGCGGTCGGGGAAGGTCTCAAGCATGCCGTTGATGGCCTGCTGGTACTGCGTTTCGCGATCGATGATGTCGGGATCGACGTACTTGTCCTGGAGGATCTCGAAGATCTGGTTCAGGTTCGCGAAATCAGCATCGGACGGACTGTCGCTGGATCCGGGGTCAACGGACACATCCGGAAGGGGAGCGGCGCCATCCTCTCCGCGGACACCCACGACATAGCCAACGGCGAAGACGAGTACCACAACAGAGACGGCGAGCAGTCCGAAGACAGCTGCCTGGGCGGCTTTGATCGACATGCGACGGGCTCCTTCAGCGGGGACAGGGGGCTGCCGCCGTGGAATGTGGATAGAGGCAGTCTATCATCAGGTCGCACGTGCACATAGCGACGCTAGGCCGTCTCCCGGAGCGCGCGTGACCCGCTGCGCCGCGCGGTCTTGATCTCGTACAGGCGGCGGTCGGCAGCCTCGATGAGTTCGCCAGGCAGGCGTGAGTCGTCGGGACATGAAGCGTATCCAAGCGAAATGCCGAGGCGAACGGCTACTTCGCCGGGTGTCATTGCCGCGGAGCGCGCCACCGCCTCCTCCAGCTTGGTGGCGGTGAGGCGCGCCTCCTCCGCGTTGGTGTTGGGGAGAATGATCGCGAACTCGTCGCCGCCGTAGCGGGCGCCAATGTCGCTGCTGCGGATGTGCTTGGCGACGATCTGTCCAACGAGGCTCAGGAACTTGTCGCCCACGAGGTGGCCGTACGTGTCATTGATGGTCTTGAAGTTGTCCATGTCGAAGAGGAGGACGGTGAGGGGCTGGCCGTAGCGAATGGAGCGATCGATTTCGTGGGCGAGCTGCTCGTGAAAGTAGCGGTGGTTGTAGAGGCCGGTGAGGACGTCGCGGTAGGCCATGGTCCGAAGGCGCTGGCTGAGCTCCTCGAGATGGGTGGAGTAGGCGCGCTCGGTCTTGAGGTGGGCATTGCGGGACCGGAGGGCGACCAGGAGGCCGTAGGCGACGCCGAGGGACATGGCCACAAGCTGGGCGGAGGTGAAGGATGTCCTCGACATAACGGCTGGCCCAACGATGACGAGGGTGGCCATGGCCACGAGCAGGGCGGCGCCCAGGACCCACATCGCTACGCCTACGCGCGGGCGACGCGACGATGATGGGCCGATGGTATCCAGGATGCTGCGGTGTCGTGGCGCCATCCGCGTTTCATCAGCGGGTCCCACGCATCCGGGTGCGCACACGCCGAACTGGCAGCGTGGCGCGGCCCCGGTTGAAACCGGCTCCTCCTTCGCTTTGAGTATCGGTGTGAAGCTGAGATGTCTTGAGGCGAGCGCGAGGCTGTAAACTACATAACAGCTATAGTGCGATCATAAATGGGCGGCCTGTTCCGAGCCTAGCTCGAGGACCCCCTGGCAACCGGGCGGCGTCCTCCTAACCTTCGGTCTTGACCGGTACGACGTCGGCGGGTGCCCTGAGTATCTCCATCACAGCGGCCAACGGGTCGCCGTGTGATTCCAGTTCTTTCTCCGTCTTGAAGATGTCCACGAGCGTCGTATCGGGCGCACGGCCGCCGTCGGCCTGGGACCGGATTCCGGCGTTGGTGCGCCAGCGGTCAAGCATTCGCGCGGTGGACGCTCGCAAATCGCCGATATCGGACTTCCTGCCACGCGGCGCGTTGACGGGCGTGCCGATGCCCGTCGCCCGCTCGGTTGCAGCAGAAAGGCTTCCCGCCAGGGCCGCCGGGCGGTCCGAAGCGGCTGGTTGTACATCATTCGCGGACTGCCCGAACAGGTGCCACCGAGGCAGCGAGAAGCGGATCTGGCGACCAGGCGCCGCCTTTGGCGTCCGCGCCTTTCTGCCGGCTCTTCGCCTTGATGGTCCTGCTGCCTGGCCCAGGCTCTCGTCATACTCCTCGCGGAGGCGCGGTGTCCCCAGGACTCCGTAGGCCTCATTGAGTTCGTCCAGCTGGAGGCGGGCTCTTGGGTCGGCGACGGCCAGGGTCTGATAGGTCTTGGCGAGGTGCCAGTAGGCCTGATCCACCATGACGCCATCGGCGAACTGCGCCAGGCCGAGAACTTCGTAGTAGTTGCGCGTGCTCATGTTGCGTACCCCACACCCGTACTCTTGCTGCCAGTAAGAACGCGCAACCGCATCGCGGCGTATCCCCGACGGGTTGACGCATCGCCGACTGGCCGATGAGTACCGGAACGTCCCCCTGATTCCCTACGATCACCATCGGCGCAAACAACGCGATCTGGTGCGGGGGCCCTCTTCCGAGACCGGGTTCATGCGCTGGGCCGGCTCGGCGATACACGGCGACTGTCCCGGCGTTATGACAAGGGAGAGGCGGTGGCCGCCATGACCCCTTCGGCAGAAGCACTTCGTGACACCCGTGGCCAGCCCATGTTTGTCTGTCCAGACTGTGGCCGAGCGCTCACGGCCGAGGATGTCTTCGAGCACGGCCTGCGGCTGCCAGATTACGGCGAGACGCGGGACGAGTACTACGAGGCGGAGCTGCTGGACAGCCTGGGCCACGTGAGTTGCCTGCGCGCTCGCCGGGCGAGCTAACTGCCGAGGGCGTCGGCTTCCGGGCCTAGAATTGACGGACGCGGCATCTTCACGTAGCGTTCAAGCATCCAAAGGGGAGTAACTGGCCCGCGTGATTCGCGGGCCGTCCGGATCGCCAGACCCGGCTCAACAGGCCCGGTCCGGACACCCTGTTCTACAGGGATTGTGAGACCTTTGATGACCCTGG
>JACRBR010000110.1 GCA_016213125.1 Chloroflexota bacterium
AGCGGGGCGAGGGTGCCGAGATCGTGATCGGCGACAAACTCGAGGATGTCCTTCGTGAGAGCGGCGAAGTGCCGCGCACGATCGCGGTAGGCGGGGTCGTGCGAGAGGAGGGCGTCGTATTCCTTCATCGTGGAGCCGCAGCCGGCGGAGTTCACGATGATCGCGCTGACGTCCTCGGCGAGAAAGGCGGCGATGTTCCGGCGAGCGAGATCGCGGGCGAAGGCGCGGTCGCCGCCGTGAAGGCTGAGTGCGCCGCAGCAGGTCTGCTGGTCCGGGAATATCACGCGGTAGCCGAGGCGGTTGAGGACGCGGACGGTGGCGTCGTGGGATCGCGGGTACATGTGCGGCATGACGCAGCCGGTCAGCATCGCGACGATGGGCGTGAGGCCGGCGGGCTGGCGCGGCGGCGAGAACCCGCGAGGCGGCATCTCGGGCAGCGAGGCCTCGGCAGACGCGAGATCGCCGGGGAGATGCTGCAGGATCCCGGAGCGGCGGACGAGGCCCCGGACGGCCGAGCGCTGGTACAGGCGGAGGGCCGCGGTGGCGGCGCGTAGCCGGGACGGATGCGGAAGGATCTGTCGCATCGCGGCGACGCGCAGACGCCAGGCGAGAGGGGGATCGGAGCGCTCTGCGATTTGCGCCCGGGCAGTCTCCATGATGCGGCCGAACTGAACGCCGGAGGGACAGGCGGTCTCGCAGGCTCGGCACTGGAGGCAGAGGTCGAGGTGGCCAAGCAGCGCCGACGTCGGCTGCGCGCGGCCGTCCTCGATCGCGGCGATGATCTGGATGCGGCCGCGCGGCGAATCAGCCTCGAGGCCGAGGTCGAGGTACGTGGGGCACGCCTGAAGGCAGAAGCCGCAGTGGATGCAGCGCGAGAGATCCTCGGCCAGGGTGTGCTCGTGTTGTTGGGTGGCGGCCGGCGTATCGAGCGTCATCAGATCCTTCCCACGAACCGGCCGGGCGACAGCAGGCGCTCCGGATCGAGCCGCTGCTTGAGCCGGCGCATGATCTCGATATCGGACCGGGGCGGGCCGAAGACATCGATCAGTTGCTTCACGGCGAGTGGCGCGGCATCGACGATGGCGACCCCGCCGCGCTCCACCGCGATCTCGCGCACGTGGTCGACGATTGCGGGGGCGCGCGCATCATCCGCTGGTGCGAGGTTTATGCGCACGAGGCCGGCGGTGGATGTCGCGGAGATCTGCGCCGCATCGCCGACGAAACGCCGGTCGAGGTTCTCGGCGATCGAGCCTGCGTCAGATGGCGCAACGCTCACACGCAGAGAGAGATCCGCCGGGCCAAACACAGCGCGCCAGCGATCCCACGCGCCGGGCACTTCCGCGGACTCGCCTTCCGCGAGCGCGGCGTAGTCGTGGAGCTCGTCGAGCGTGCGGGCAACGGCGGCGCCGCCACCCGCGATACGTAGGAGGGCAGTCCAGGCGCCGCGATCGCAAACAGCGCTGGCGGCCGTGGGAGACAGGAGCTCGGCGCCAATGACGGCGAGACCCCGTTCGTGGCCTGCGGAGATGATCGACTGTGCGGCGGCGGCCGACGGGGAAGCGATAGCGAGCGTGCAGTCAACCTTCGGTAACGGTGCCAGCTTGAAGGTCACTTCGGTGATGACGGCCAGCGTGCCGAGCGAGCCGACGTACACCTTGTGCATGTCGTAGCCGCTGACATTCTTCACCACGCGGCCGCCCGACTTGCTGGTGCTGCCGTCGGCATGGACCACGCGCGTGCCGAGGAGCCAATCGCGCGCGGTGCCGTAGCGATGGCGCAGCGGTCCGGACACGTTTGCCGCCAGGATGCCGCCGACAGTCGCGCGATCGGCGCCGGGCGGATCGAGCGGGAGGAACTGGCCGTGCTCCGCGAGCGCGTGCTGCAGGTCCGCGAGCCGGACGCCCGCCTCCACGGTCACGGTCATGTCTGCTGGCTCGTGAGCGACGATCCGATGGAGTCGCCCGGTCGAGAGCGCGACGTCGAGGGCTTCAGGAATGTTGCCTAGTTGGAGGTGCGCGCCACTTCCCACGGCTGCAACGCGAAGGGCGGAACTATGTGCTTCGGTTAGGCATTTCTGAACCTGGGCTAGCGACTCGGGAGCCACACTGACGACGGACTCGAGTCCGTCGATCTCAAATGGCTGAGCTCCGGACGCGTGAAGCTGGAGCTGGCTAATGGCAGCGACAAAGTCATCGACGCGCGAGGCGACGGTCGGCTCAGACATACACATCCTCGCCCAGGCGCGCAGACACGCGCTGCGCATTCGCAACCGAAACCTCGCCACAGCCGCGATGGGTGGGGAAGGCCTTGCAGGGGTTGAATCGCTCGCCTGCGGCGAAGGCGACCTTGAGGCTGGACATCGCCGCCATGTCGGCGTCGTCGAAGAGCCAGGCCATGAAGTCTCGCTTCTCCAGTCCGACGCCGTGCTCGCCGGTGATGCTGCCGCCGGCGTCGACGCAGAGGCGCATGATCTCGGCGCCGGCCTGCAGGACGTCGACGGTGGTGCCGGGGATCCGCTCGTCGAAGAGGAGGTTGGGGTGCAGGTTACCGTCGCCGGCATGGAAGACGTTGGCGACGGCGAGGCCGTACTTTTCGGCGACGGCGTTGGACGCACGCAGCACCTCGACGAGGCGCGTGCGGGGGACGACGCCGTCGAGCACATAGAAGTTGGGGAAGTAGCGGCCGAGGGCGCTGAGTGAGGACTTCCGGCCGGCCCAGAGCAGTTCGCGATCCGCCTGCTTGACCGCGAGGCGCACTTCGCGCGCACCGCTGTCGCGACAGATGCGGTCGATGTCCTCGGACTGCTCGGCAGTGCTCTCCTCCAGGCCGTCGACCTCAATCAACAGGACAGCTTCCGCGTCGAGCGGGTATCCGCAGTGGAGCGCCTGTTCGACGGCGTGGATGATCATCCTGTCCATCATCTCCAGCGCAGAAGGCACGATGCCGGCTGCGATTATGGCGGAGACGGCGTTGCTGGCGTAGTCGATGCGGTTGAAGATCGCGAGAAGGGTGCGCGTGGATTCGGGCATGCGCATGAGGCGAACGGCGATCTTGGTCGCGATGCCGAGCGTGCCCTCGGAGCCGACGAACGCGCCCGCGAGGTCGTATCCCGGAAGATCGCGGGTGCGGCCGCCGACCCAGATCACCGTACCGTCCGCGAGGACCAACTCGAGGCCGAGTACGTGGTTGGTCGTGGAGCCGACGGCGAGCGTGTGGGGTCCACCGGCGTTCTCGGCGACGTTCCCGCCGATGGTGCAGGCCCGCTGGCTGGAGGGATCCGGTGCGTAGTAGAGGCCGTGCTTCGCGACGGCCTTCGAGAGATCAAGGTTCACCACGCCCGGCTCGACGATGGCGATGCGGTTTTCGCTGTCGACCTCGATGATGCGGCGCATCCGGGTCAGCGCGACGACGACGCCGCCGGTGGCCGCGAGCGCCCCGCCGCTGATGCCGGTGCCGGCGCCGCGCGGGATCACGGGCATGTCGAAGCGGCGGGCGGCGCGCACCGCCGCTGCAACCTGCCCGGCGGTCTCGGGCAGAACGACGATTTGGGGGCGGGCGCGGTCGATGGTGGCGTCGTACTCGTACAGGAGCAGTTCGTCGGGCGTGGAGAGCACGTAGCGTTTGCCGACAGCGGCCTCGAGATCGCGGATAAGGGCGGCTGTGACGGAGCCGTTCGGGATCTCGCCCGCGACGTACGAGGGAGTGGGTTCGTCGGCCATGTCGTCGCCCTTTGCGCGGGTGGTGGTGGTGAATTATAGGCGCGAGCGCTGGTAGCGGCTCAGAGGAGGATGCCGCCGGCCGGGTGGTACCGGTCGAACTTGCCGAACGGGCGGTTGGCCTTGAGGAACGACCAGCCGCCAACCTTCCAGCCACGGGAGAGGAGCGCGCCGAGGAGAGCCTGGTTGTGGGAGATGACCCAGATGCTGCCCTCGGTGACCCCGCGGTCGTGGAGCCACCCGGCGCACATCTTGAGGAGCGGGAGCTGGTCCGCCGGTTCATAGGCGGCGATGGGAGCGATGAACCCCGACGTCAGGGCGTAACCGTAACCCAGGAAGTCGCCGTCACGCGTAAGGCCGAACGACGCGGCCTCATCGAGCGGCCACGAGGCGGGGTCGAGGTAGAAGGCATGATCCTCGCGCCGCTCGGCGCCGAAGGTCGCGCGGTCGAGGTCGGCCATCCGGTCCTGCCAGCCCGAACAGTCGACGATGGTCTTCTTGTTGGCGTCAGGCTCAGGAAGATCGAGCAGCGACTCGATGGAGCCGGTCAACCGATAGCCGATGGCGAACGCGAACATGCCCGCCCGCATGTAGAGAGACTGCGCGACTGGGGAGGTCGACGACACGACCGAGAATACGGCGGCACCGCGCTCGGCGCCGTAGGCGTAGGCGCGGCCAAGGAGTTCCTGACCGATGCCGAGCGCGTGGACCTCCGGGTGTACGAAGAGCTGGGCGAGGAACCAGATATCGCCACGGACAAAGCCCTGCGAGAACCCCACGACGAGGCTGTTGATCTCGGCAACCCAGCAGCCACCCGGATCGGTGCGGAGGAGGTGGCGCTGCGCAAAATCGTTCCCGGGGATCCAGGGCCATGGATCGCGGCCTTCGCTTCGGACGAGCCACTCCATCGCGTCCTTGCGGACGTAGGCGGCGGGGCCGAGATCGGCGGGCGTCATCGGGCGGATCGAAATCCGGCGGTCAGGCATGGGGCGGCACCGCAAGAGAATCGATGACGGAGATCGAGCAAGAACGCGTGAAGGCAGTGGCCGGCATGGGTGATTCTCCGGGAGCGCGCACGATGTGTTGGAGCAGATTAGCCGCCCCGGGCTCTGGCGGCAGCGCCTGCGACCAGTTCTTCGCTGAGATCCCAGAGGCGGGCGGCTGTGGGCTCGTCATAGGACAGCGGGGTAGACGGCACCTCGCGGGATTTGACGAAGTACTTTCCGGAGACGCCCTCTACCTCGGGCGAGGACGCCAGGTAGATCGAGGTCAGAGCACCACGCTCCGGCGATATGTAGACGGGGCGGGCGATGACCTGGGCGACGCCGAAGAGCGTCCCCACGACGCCGGGGTTGTTCTTCCCGAAGCCCGTTCGGACAACGCCGGGATGCAGGGCGTTTGCCGTCACGCCCGTGCCCGCGAGGCGGCGCGCGAGTTCGTAGGCGTGAAGGACGTTGGCGAGCTTCGACTGGCCGTAAGCACGGGTGCCGCTGTAGCGACGCTCGAAATGCAGGTCATCGAAGTCGATGTGGGCACCCTTGTGAGCGGCCGAACTGACGTTGACGATGCGGGCGGGCGCGGATGCCTTCAGCATGTCGAGAAGCAGGTTTGAGAGCGCGAAGTAGGCGAGGTGGTTGAGGGCAAAGGTGAGCTCGTAGCCATCCGGGGACGTGTGGCGGCGCATGTGGAAGGCGCCGGCGTTGTTCACGAGGACATCGAGGCGATCGCAGCGTGAACGGACCTCTGCCGCGAGCCGCTCGACGTCCCGCAACGACGACAGGTCGGCCAGTAGGAGAGAGACTTTCTCGCTGCCGCTACGCCGAACGACCTCCAGCCGAGCCGTCTCGCCGCGGGTAGGATCGCGTGCGACCATGAGCACCGAGGCGCCGTTGCGGGCGAGTTCGGCTGCGGTGACGAGTCCGATGCCGTTGCTGGCGCCAGTGACGAGGCAGACCTTGCCATCCATGGGGTCCTCCGTCGGATTTCACGGGTTCCACCGAGACACCAGTCTACCGGCCCGGCTACAGTGAGGCCGGTAGGCGCTTGCGCGTCAATGGGCCTGTATGGCGATCTTCTCTGCAACGGTCGATGGGGCAGCAAACGAAGGGGAGGGACTCATGCCTGAAGGGTGGCAAGTCGGCATATTCATCCACGTACTCGCCGTGTTCGCGCTTGGCGGCGGGCTGGCCATTTCGTTCGCTACGTTCGAGATGATGCGGCACGCGAGGACAGTGCAGGAGGTGCGTGTCTGGAGCGGCCTCGGCCGCATCCTCAGCCAGTACCAGGTACTGCCTGCGACGGCGCTCGTCCTGCTGCTCTCGGGCGGCTACCTGGTGAGCGAGCTGAACGAGGAGTGGAGCGACCTTTGGATTTCGTTCTCCGCGCTGGCGCTTGTGGCCGCATCGGGCGTCGGCCTGCTGGTGATCACGCCGAGAATGCAGGCGATCGGCAGGGCAGCGGGGCCAGCGCCGGACGGACCCGTCCCGGCCGGAATCATGGCGCAGTTGCGGGACCCTGTCCTGTTCGGGGCGATTCTCGCGAACGATTTCACGAGCATCGCGATCGTGTGGAACATGACCATCCAGCCGGGCAGCGCCGGCGCGGTCCTGTCGATCGTGATTCTTGCGGGGCTCGGCGCCGCTGCGGGGTACGCTCTTTCGCGATCAGGACGCGGCTGAACGCGACGCCGGCCAGGGGCAGGGGCCGCGACCGACCAACGAGGACCGAGCGAAGCGCATGCCTTCGGCGTCGCGGGCCATGCAGGAGGTTCTTGACCACGACTAGAGCTGGCCGGCCGCGCGCGAGATGAGCACGACGCCAACGGCGAAGACGAGCGCCGCCGCCGCGACGGGCAAGGTCCGCATGAGGAGCGCAGCGGGGCCGTCGATGCGCTCCGTTCGCTCCACCAGGCGGCGCAGCAGCGGGGCGCGCTGCGCCCAGACCAGGACGAAGCCTATTCCCGTCAGGACCGCGGCGAGGCCGGCGCTGAACGCGACGATGAGCACGAGACCGAAGCCGACGCGGTGGAGGGCGATGGCGCTGAGCATGACAACGATGGCCGACGGGCAGGGAATCATGCCGCCAAATATGCCCAGACCGACGAGGCGCTGCCATGTGACCGCCTCGCCATCGCTCCCCGGGACCGCGTGGCTGTGGGAACTCCAGCCGTGCCGGTGCGAACGGCCCTGTTCGCCCGAGTCGTGAGCGTGTGATGCATGTCCGTGATTGTGCGGTTCCCCGGCCAGCGCCGCCTGGTTGTGCGTGGCCCCGCGTTGTTGGCCGGCGCCTGCGATCGGAGCGGGCGTGGCGAGCGCAAGCAGGGGCCCGCCCGGAAACCAGACGCGGCGGGACCAGTTCCACGCCCATGACAGCAAGCCGCTGGTGCGCAGTCTTGCGATGAAGAGCGAGAGCCCCATGAGCAAGATGATGGCGCCGGAGATGATGCCCATCCAGGGATAAAGATCCTCCGGCACGATGTACTGCGACAGGTAGAGGGTGACGAAGCCGAGGACGTACACGCTGGAGGTGTGCGTCGCGGTGACCGTGAGGCCAAGGATAAGGGCGTGCCGGAGCGTGCCGCGCGACCCGATGAGGTACGCGGCGACGACGGTCTTCCCGTGACCGGGGGAGAGAGCGTGGATCGCGCCGAATGCCACGGCGGCCAGGAGCGCGAAGGCGAGGAAGCTCGCGCTGAGCTCCTTGCGGGATATGAGGCCCGCGAAGCGACCCAGTGTTCCGTCGGGATTGCCGCGGGTGGCGGCCCTGTGATCAGGGTCAGCAGGTGCCAGCGGGGCGCCGCGCACGCCCGGCCGGAATGAGAAGGACGCTTCCCGCACATCAGGCGGGCTGGACAGCGAGCCCTCTGGGTAGCTGAGCAGCTGCTGCGTGGCGCTCTCGACGGGAAGATCCGAGCCCACAAGCTGGACGCCGGGACCGCCGCGCGCGATGACTTCGCGCCAGCCGATGCGGTCGGGATAGGTGTGGTCTTCGAAGGCGAGCGTGGGTGCGGCGTCCCGCCAGCCGTCGGGCAGAGCGGATGTGTAAGTGACCACGAGCCGCAGCGTCTGGAGGCCGCCCTGGCCGTCGCGGAGCGCGATGTCATGGCTTGCTGTCCGGAGGTCCACACCGCTGCCGCTGATTGTCAGGTGGATGTCCTGGCGCAACTCGTCGCTCCGCGCGCGCGCCCACGCATCGAGATCAGGCTCGCCGTCGGCACCCGTGGGAATCCCCTGGAGGGCCTGGAAGGTGGGGATCTCGGCCATATCGAGCACGCGAACGACCGTGACGCCGGACTCGGCAAGCTCGATGGTGGTGGAGTGATTGATGGTGAAGTTGCCAAGGGGATGGGCAGCAACAGGGCGGGTCCGGGCGCTCAGCAGGAGGCCGGAGGCCAGCAAGGTGGCGAGGACGATGGCAATACGTAGCTTCACAGGCACGCTCCGGTCCGGAATAGCTCGCCAGTTGTTCGCGGGTGAGCGGCTTCTGGATCAGTGTGGGGCTCTATTCGGGGAAGAACCGGAGGGGCAGTTAAAGAAGCGCCCCGGGCGAGCACCCGGCGCTTGATTTTAAGGACCAAAAGAACCATGTGTCAGGGAA
>JACRBR010000111.1 GCA_016213125.1 Chloroflexota bacterium
GGACGAAGTCGCCCCGGACGAAGTCGCCCCGGACGAAGTCGCCCCGGACGAAGTCGCCCCGGACGAAGTCGCCCCGGACGAAGTCGCCCCGGACGAAGTCGCCGCGGACGAAGTCGCTGCCGCGCCGGACGGTGACGAAACAGAAGCGTAAGTGGCGTGCGCGCGCACGCGTTTGTAACACAGCGGGCGTAAACCTCAGTGCGGTTCCGCGCGTTGTTATCAGTGGGGTCCGGGCCTCAGGACGGCCCGAGGACAAGATCGGGGGATTGCCGCTCGAGTCGCACTGAAGCGCACCCGACGACAGAAGTAACGGGCCCCGTGCGTGTGAAAACGCAGGGGCTCGACTGGACTTCGAAGCCTGCGTTGTGCTAGATTGGTTATACAAAGTTAGCATTTAGGATCGGGAGCGCGATGATGGCAGACAGATTCGATAAGTTCACAGAGCGCGCCCGCCGGGTCCTCACGCTGGCCCAGGAAGAGGCCCAGCGCTTCAACCACAACTACATCGGGACTGAGCACCTCCTACTGGGCCTCGTCCGCGAGGGTGACGGCGTCGCTGCGAAGGTGCTCGCCAATCTCGGAGTCGAACTCAACAAGGTCCGGTCCGCCGTGGAGTTCATCATTGGCCGCGGCGATCGCGCCGTCCTTGGCGAGATCGGCTTGACGCCGCGCGCCAAGAAAGTCATCGAGCTGGCCGTCGACGAGGCGCGCCGCCTCAACCACCACTACATCGGCACGGAGCACCTGCTCCTCGGCCTCGTCCGGGAAGGCGAAGGCATCGCCGCGGGCGTGCTCGAGAGCCTCGGCGTGAACCTCGAGCGCGTACGCGCGGAGACCACGCGCATCCTTTCGCAGAGCATGCCGCAGGGCGCGGGAGCAGGCGCGGGGGCGCGCTCTTCGACGCGAACACCTACCGTCGACCAGCTCGGCATGGATCTCACGCAGGCCGCACGCGCCGGCAAGCTCGACCCCGTGATCGGCCGCTCGAAAGAGATCGAGCGCGTCGTCCAGATCCTGTCGCGCCGCACCAAGAACAACCCCGTCCTCATCGGAGAGCCCGGCGTCGGCAAGACAGCTATCGCCGAGGGCCTCGCACACCGCATCGTGTCCGGGGACGTGCCGGAGACCCTCACCGGCAAGCGGCTGCTGACGCTCGACATCGGTTCGCTGGTCGCGGGCACGAAGTACCGAGGCGAGTTCGAAGAGCGGCTCAAGAAGGTCATCGAGGAGATCAAGGGCAGCGGCAACTGCGTGCTCTTCATCGACGAGCTGCACATGCTCGTCGGCGCGGGCGCGGCCGAAGGCGCCGTCGACGCCGCCAACATCCTGAAGCCTTCCCTGGCGCGAGGCGAGCTGCAGTGCATCGGTGCGACCACGCTCGACGAGTACCGCAAGCACATCGAGCGCGACGCCGCGCTGGAGCGCCGCTTCCAGCCGATCGTCGTCGAAGAGCCCAGCATCGAGGAGACGATCGAGATCCTCAAGGGGATCAAAGGCAACTACGAGGAGCACCACAAGCTCACCATCAGCGACGAAGCGCTGGTTGCAGCAGCCGAGCTCGCCGCGCGCTACGTCGCCGACCGCTTCCTGCCTGACAAGGCGATCGACCTCATCGACGAGGCATCCAGCCGCGTGCGCATCCGGCGTTCGGCCACCCCGCCGTCCCTCAAGGAAGCGGCGCGAGGCCTTGAGTCGCTGCGGCGCGAGAAGGATGCGGCGATCTCATCGCAGCAGTACGAGTACGCGGCCGAGCTTCGCGACCGCGAGGTGAAGCTGCAGGAGAAGATCGAGTCCCTTGAGCAGGGCATCGAGGTGGAGCGCGAGGGCGACAAGCCCGTGGTCACCGAGGACGACATCGCCGAAGTCGTGAGCATGTGGACGGGCATCCCCGTGGCGCGCATCGCCAGCGAGGAGTCGCAGAGGCTCCTCCAGATGGAGGACGCGCTCCACGGCCGCGTCATCGGCCAGGACGAGGCGATCGTGGCCATCGCGAAGTCGGTGCGCCGCAGCCGCGCCGGCCTAAAGGACCCCAAGCGCCCCATCGGCGTGTTCATGTTCCTCGGCCCCACGGGCGTCGGTAAGACGTACCTGCCCCGCGTGCTGGCGGAGTTCATGTTCGGCAGCGAAGACAACATGATCAAGCTCGACATGAGCGAGTTCATGGAGAAGCACAACGTCTCCCGCCTCGTCGGCGCCCCTCCCGGATACATCGGCTACGACGACGGCGGCCAGCTCACGGACACGGTGCGCCGCAAGTCCTACTGCCTGATCCTGCTCGACGAGATCGAGAAGGCGCACCCGGACGTCTTCAACATGCTGCTGCAGATCTTCGACGACGGCCACCTGACCGACGCGAAGGGCCGCAAGGTGGACTTCCGCAACACCATCATCATCATGACGAGCAACGTCGGCTCCGACCTCATCCGAAAGGAGTCCGGCCTTGGCTTTAACGTGAAGAAGGACGAAGCCAAGACCGCCGAGGACGTCTACGTGAAGATGAAGGACAAGGTGACCGAGGAGCTGAAGCGCGTCTTCCGCCCCGAGTTCCTGAACCGCATCGACAGCCAGGTGGTGTTCCACACGCTGAGCAAGGAGCACATCCGCCGCATCGTCGACCTGCAGCTCCTCGAGCTGGACAAGCAACTGCTCCTCAAGGGGATCTCGCTGGAGATGACCGATGCCGCCAAGGACTGGCTCGGGGAGAAGGGCTACGACGTCGTCTTCGGCGCCCGCCCGCTCCGCCGCGTGATCCAGAACGAGCTGGAGGACCGCCTGTCCGAAGCGCTGCTGCAGGAGCGCTTCAACCCCGGCGACACCGTCACCATCGACGTCCAGGGCGAAGACCTCGTGATGGACAAGAAGACCCCCGAGCCCGCCCTGGCGTAGAGCCAGAAGAGGTGAATCTGGAAGAAGGCCCTCGCGATGCGAGGGCCTTCTTGTACCCCGGCTGGACCGTTCCTCCCTACCCCCGCCGGGCCGTCGTAGATAGCATGGTCACGACAACGCCACACCAGACAGGGAGGGTGCCATGGCTGTACGCGGATACGTGCTCATCGAGGCTGAGGTCGGCAAGGCGAAGGCCGTCGGCGAGTCCATCCGGAAGATGTCCCACGGCGATGCGCGCGTCACCGCCGTCGATACCGTGACGGGGCCCTTCGATGTTATCGTCCAACTCGAGGCGGACGATCTCGACAAGCTCGGCAACGCCATCACCGACGGCATCCAGCGCGCCGAAGGCGTCCAGCGGACGACGACGTGCCTGGCGGTGAAGCTGGGGTAGTGCGTCAGTGCGTCAGTGCGTCAACGTTTCGAGATGGCGGGGCTGTGCCGCTGACGCATGCATGACATGGGTGGGACCACAAGATTCTTCGCTGCGCTCAGAATGACAGTCGCCTCCTTCATGACACCGCAGAGGGTGCAGGCGCTGACACACTGAAGCACTCCATCACTCCTTGATCTTGAACGTGAACGCATCGTTCTGGTAGGCGATGAGGCGGTGGTCCGGCTCCGCTGAGAACCACGCGCGCTGGTTCTTCCCATCGGCCGAGATCTGCACCAGCCACGAATCGTAGTCGCCCGCCGGCGTATCGCTGGTCCGGTGGATCACTTCAATGCGGACTGTCTGCTTCCGCCGCGTGCCGGTCAGGATCGTCGTGTAGTTCTTCAGGTAGCGCTCCTCGAACGGAATCGTGCGCCACAGGAACAGCGACGTGTCGTTATCGTACGAGTGCTCCGGCACGCACAGCGGCGCCCGGCGCGGGATCTCCGGCGTCGTCTCGTCCGGCGGGTCGAACACCTGCTCCTCGATGCGCACGACCAGCCCGCTGTCGCAGTCCTCCGACGCCTCGTAGGTGGAAACGGCGACCTCGCGCTGGTCCTCATCGGTGATCGAGCGGGTCGCGCTCCTCGGCTTCAGCGTCGCCGCATCGACCACCACCGAGGCCTCGTCGACGTTGCCGTTGTCGTCGCTCGAGCGCTGCGTAAGGACCAAGGTGTCGCCTTCCTGCTGGATGGACAGCGAAGTCTCGCCCACGACCTTGTCGTCGTCGGTCAGCGTGTAGGTATGCTCCTCCGGCGCCGTCCACGGGATGGTGGAGACGATATCGCTGGTCTCCGGCTTCTCGAGCGTCGAGCAGGCGGCAAGCAGCAGCAGGCACGCGGCGGACAACAGGGGGAGGGTTCGCTTCATGCGGGGGCCAACGCCGCGTGGCGGACGCGGTCGAGCGCCTCGTCGATGTCGGCGCGTTCGATGCCGTAGTGCATGACCATGCGGATGCGCCCGGGGCCGGGCATCGTGCACAGAACGCCCGCGCGCTTCAGCCCCCGCGCGAACCCGATCGCGTCCTCCACCCGGAAGATCACGATGTTCGTCTCGATCGTCTCGGGATCCAGGTCCACGATCGGCAGTTCCGCCAGCCCGTGGGCCAGCACCTTCGCGTTCTCGTGGTCCTCCGCCAGTCGCTCGACCATGTGTTCCAGCGCATAGACTCCCGCCGCGGCGATGATGCCCGCCTGCCGCATGCCACCGCCAACCATCTTCCGCATCTTGCGAGCCCGCGCGATGAACGCGCCATCGCCGCACAACACCGAGCCCACGGGCGCGCCCAGTGCCTTCGACAGGCAGAACCCCACCGAATCGGCGGGCCCCGCCAGGTCCGCAACGCTCGCCCCCGCCGCCAACGCCGCGTTAAAGATGCGCGCCCCGTCGATGTGGACGCGTACGCCGTGCCTGTGCGCGAGATCGGCCAGCTCCTGCGTGTCCTCGGGCGGGATCACGGCCCCGCTGCAGCGGTTGTGCGTGTTCTCGATGCACAGCAGCGCCGTGTTCGGGTGGTGGACATTCTCGCCCCGTATCAGCGACTCGACCTCTTCCGGGTCGAGGCGGCCCCGGGCATCGTTCCGCGCCGTCCGCACCTGTGCGCCCGCCACGCCGGCCGCTCCCGCGACCTCGTACTGCACGATGTGCGCCTGGTCACCGGCAATCGCCTCGTCGCCGCGCCCGCAGTGGGACATGATCGCCACCAGGTTGCTCATGGTGCCACTTGCGACGAACAGCGCCGCCTCCTTACCCGTCACCGCCGCCGACATCTCCTCCAGGCGCCGGACCGTGGGATCCTCGCCGAACACGTCGTCGCCCACAGCGGCCTCGGCCATGGCGCGGCGCATCTCGGGCGATGGCACGGTCACCGTATCGCTGCGAAGGTCGATGATGCGTCGCTCACTCATCGGCGACCGTCCCCACCGGCCAGACGGTCTGGAAGCCTTCGGCGCCGCGGATTGCGCCCAGCTCCACCTTGCGCTCTTCGTCGAGGAGCTGCGTGTAGGCCTCGTCGCACTGCCGTGTGGCATCGCTCCGCCCGACGAAGTCCGTACGGGACTTGTCCTGGCGGCAGTCCTCCAGACGGCGGCAGACGTGGTCCCACACGCCCGATTCGCCCAGCGCCCGCGCATGCCGCGGCCAATGGAACGTCACCACGCGCTCCGGGACCCGGAAACGCGGCCGCAGCACCTTGATCGCGCGGAAGCGCTCTTCGGCAGACTTCGCCGGCGGAACGACCTTGATCATCGGGCCGGCGTGTTCGTTGGAGCGCGTGTCGATGAGCAGGCGGCGGTCGGTCACGGAAAATCTTATGACGAGCACCTCCGCGCCGTCGATGACGCGCCGCACCTCGTCCAGGTCAATCCCGAAATCCACGCCCATGAAGCCAGTGTAGGTTCGCGCGGAGGGCCGGACAAGCAGATCCGATGGCGGATCGTCGCGCGCACTATTGACGCTGGCACCGCCCCCGGTGCATGCTCTGTGCCAGACTATGCACCTCGTCATGCGAAAGGAGCGGCGCGATGGCGAGCAACCCGTTTGAGGGCATGTCGTTCGCCCGCATGGGCACTATCTATCGCAGCTTCGGCCAGTTCGTCGACGGCCTCGATGCCACGGGCCGAGGGTTGGCCGGTGACCCGAAGACTGCTTCCGTATCGAAGGGCCTGTTGGATCTCGCGAAGTACTACCGTGACCAGGTTCTTCCGCAGTTCCGCACCTGGATCGGCGAGGAGACTACCCGGATCTCGGGCTTCCGCGTCGAATTCACGCACGAACAGTTGATGCTCGACTTGGGCGACGAGCCGCCCGGCCACGGATCGGCCGCGACACAGGACACATCGCAGCACGCGTCCACGGGCGGGAGGCCATTGCACCCGATACTCGGTGATCCGAGTGTGCGGCAGGCGATCGCCCATGCCCTCGAAGTACAGACCATCGTTGAGAGCGCCGACCTGTTCAACACGTGGGGACAGGGCTACGCTGCCTACGTGGCGGGGCAGCCGAACGCCTTCGATCCGTTTGCCTCCCAGCTGCCTGCCACGGTCCAGATTGCGTACGACCCGGAGACGGCGCGCCGCATCCTGGACGAAGCCGGATGGACGGTCAGCGATGATGGCCTCACATACACCTATGGGCTAAAGGACGACCGCCCCTGGCTCGACCTCGGCAGGGACCTTCTCGCACAGCAACCGGACCCGACGGGCGATGATCTCAGCCAAATCGCTCATGCCCTCGGCTCCGTGCTCCTCGCATCGGAGAACGAGACCATCGCTTCAGGTCATCAGGCGCTGGAAAGTTCGGCTTACCTTCCGGGTTCGCCGTTCGGCCAGAACTGGAACTCCGCCGTACTGTACTACAACCGCGACATGCTGGCGGCGGCCGGTATCGAATCCCCCCCGACGACGTGGGAGGAACTCCGCCAGCAGGCCGAGAAGATCCGAGACGCTGAACAAGCGCACGCGGAAGAAGTCGCGCACTTCAGGCGGGAATGGCACGGTTCGGACCACGATTTCAAGCCCGGCGACAGCTGGTGGCAGACGACACCGGCGAAGATCGGCGGCGCCGCCGCGGGCATCGTCATCATCGGCGGCGCGATCTTCGGCGGCGTGCAGCTGTTCGACAGCGGCGGAGGTGGGAACGACCCGCCAGTCGTCGTGAACGATCCGTCCGGACTCGGTGAGCCCGATCAGTCCATCCGTTACGATGGCATCCTCTCTCCGAGCTGGGTCATTGAGGGAACCATCAACCAGGCGGCGAGAGGAAACCTGCCCGTGGCCGCCGCCGGCGCCTTTGTCCTCGTCGACCCGCTCAACGACCCCTTCACCAGCTTTCCTCAAGAGGCGGGCGGCGGCTGGGACATCCTCGACAACGTAACGCTCTGGGAGATGACGCAGGCCACAGGCGCCATCATCGAGATCCCTGGGGTCGACGATGTCGTCTGTAGGTTCAACGAAGACACCGGGAGGTTTGAGGTCGTATGCCCGGAGGGAGTCACTGGGGCCCTCACACCGGGCGACTACGGCATTGCGTCGCTGACACTGCAGGACAACCTCACCGCCCGCCAGGAAGGAATTGAATATCGGTACGACGTTTTCCTGGACACGAAGACCGGGCCCCTGTATGTCAACAATCCCGCTTTCCCTTACGACACCGCGCAGGACACGACACACTACTTTGAGATCCTCTCCACCGGGTCCGGGCCGTGGAGCATGCGCATGCGGACCTTCGACGGCCAGCGCTTCCAGGATGCGCCCGTCGCCCCCCCGTACGACCGCGTCCGTGCCGTCGTCGACGAACACAGGGTGATGTTCGTGATTCCGGGCGATCTCCTGGGCGATGGCGCGCTCTGGCGAGCAGGCGCGAACGTCCACTCAGCCGGCGTGAACTACGCGCCCGGCAATGTCACCCTCGACGTCCTTGGCGCCGACTCCTCCCAGCCCCTGTATCCGTTCATTGACTTCACGGCCGGACTCGCCGCCGAAGACCTCACCGACGACCAGGCCAGCCTGATGTTCGCGTTGCAGGAGTACGCGAAGTGGGTGCAGACCGGCGACGGCGAACAGATCGTCGCCCACCTCGACACGACCGCCATCGAGCACTACGGCCAACAGGCATGCACCGACTTCTTTGGCCGCGTCAGCGAAGAGCCTTCGTTCGGCTTTGTCGTGAAGTCGATCTCCGGACCGGCCGAATGGGAATGGGTGTACAACAACGAGACGGTCGGGACAGTACCGGACGCGTACACGCTCGAGGTGTCGCTGCTGCAACGTAACGTCCTCCGGGATGCCGATGTCCACTTCGCGCTGAACGACGAAGGCACGCTCCGTATCTTCTCGCCGTGCGTGGCGCCGCTGCCTCCGACGCCGGCGCCGGAACCGACGCCCACGCCGAACCCGGCGGACAGCCCCGATGCCGGCATCATCCTCGCGGGTCTGGGGCAGTTCGCCGAGGCTCGCCGCGCCGGAAACGGAGCCGGGTACTTCGATCTGCTGCATCCCATCGTGCTGTCGTACTACGGGGAGGATGTGTGCCGCACGTTCTACACGACGCAGGTCGGCCCTGACCCCACGTTCGTGTTCGCGGAGCCGCTGAGCTTCGCCGGCCCGGCGCCGTACGCGTACGCCACCAACGCCGGTGTGACGATCGGCACCGCGGACGCCTACGCCGTCGTCGTGGACACCACCGTTCAGGGCCAGGTGCAGCGGATCACCTGGCACTTCGCCGTCGTCGATGGTCAGTTCAAGATTTTCCAGCCGTGCGCGCGGTAATGAGCTGAAGGGACGGCGGCCCTCGATCGGTCCAGGTCGGCAAACATCGCCTCAAGCGCGGCGATTTGACGCGACGGCTTTGCTAGTGCATGCTCCTGCTTATTCGATGTTCCCCGTCTGGCGAAAGGAGCGAGCGCCATGGCGAGCCCGGCGAA
>JACRBR010000112.1 GCA_016213125.1 Chloroflexota bacterium
CCGGGCCTGATTCTATGGGGCATCGGCACGTCGGTGGTTACATGGCTGCTTCTGCTGGCGAAAGGGGACGGCGGCGGCTCCGCATGGAGCTGGGTGATCGCCCTCGTCTGGCTGGTGGGCGGGCTTTTTGTCCTGGGCAGAATGGTCGCCCGCATCCTCGGTCATCGCTACCGGCTCACCACGCAGCGCCTGTTCATCGAGAAGGGCATTCTGTCGCAGACCATCGACCAGACGGAGTTGATTCGCGTGGACGACGTGCGTGTTCACAAGTCCGTGCTCGATCGGGTTTTCGGACTGGGCACCGTGGAGATCGCGTCCAGCGACGCGACGAACCCCTCGGTGCGGATCGTCGGTGTCGCCGGTCCGGAAGCCGTGGCCGAGCACGTCCGCGCGAACATGCGGATCATGCGCAAGCGCGCCGTGTTCGTCGAGAACGTCTGACGCGCAGGGCTTTTGTTTCCGATTCCCAATCCGCGGCTGGACGGCAGCGGTTCGCGCCGGTTGGAAGATCACAGCGCTGTGAAGCCATCAGAACCCGAAGCGCCAGCGAGGGCAGAACATCTTCCAGGTACCGTCAGATCGCCTATCCTCGCTGGCGCTTCGGGTTCTGATTAGCCGGTCCCGCCGGCTTCCCAATTCCCACCGGCGCTCGTAGCCTTGAGGCATGAATCCCACACTGGTCGTGCTCGCCGCGGGGATGGGCAGCCGATACGGCGGCATCAAGCAGCTCGAAGCGGTCGGTCCAGGCGGCGAAACGCTGATGGACTACTCCGTCTTTGACGCGCTGCGCGCCGGTTTCGATCGCGTCGTGTTCATCATCCGCCGGGACATTGAAGGGGTCTTCCGCGAGAAGATCGGTCGCCGATACGAGGCTCGCGTCAGCGTGGATTATGCGTTTCAAGAGCTGGCGGACTTGCCGGAAGGGTTCCGTGTGCCCGAGGGACGCACGAAGCCGTGGGGCACGGGACACGCCGTGCTCGCCGCGGCCTCGCGGGTGAGCGCGCCGTTCGCCGTGATCAACGCCGACGACTTCTACGGCGCGTCGGCGTTCGCCTCGCTCTCGACGTTTCTGCGCGGGGCGAATTCGGACCTCGCTTGCGCGCTCGTCGGCTACACGCTGCGCGGCACGCTCTCGGAGCACGGCACGGTCTCGCGCGGGCTGTGCTCTGTGGATTCGCAGGGACTGCTGGAGTCCATCGTCGAACTCACCAGGGTCGAGCGCAGCGGCCGCGGCGCACGCTATCCCCACAAGGATGGGCGCGTCGTGGACCTGACCGGCAACGAGATCGTGTCCATGAACCTGTGGGGCTTCATGCCGCGAATGTTCGATTTGATCCGCGAGCGATTCATCGACTTCCTCAGCCGCAGCGCCGGCTCGCTTTCGGCGGAGTTCTACATCCCCTCCGCCGTGAACGAATCGATGGATGCGGCTCGCGTGCGCGTGCGCGTGCTTTCCGGCGGAGACCAGTGGTGCGGGGTGACGTATCGCGAAGATCTCGCGGCCGCGCAGGCCACGATCGGCGAGCTTGTGAAACAGGGCGCCTATCCAGCGCCGCTGTGGACTTGAACATGGCGCCCGATCCGCTGCACATCGCGGAGCGATTCCAGACGGAGGGCGAGCCGACCGATGTCCAGCCGCATCCCGGCGGGCACATCCACGAGTCTTGGAGAGTCGCCTGCCGGCAGCACGGAGTTCGCCGCCGATATCTGCTCCAGCGCCTCAACCCTTACGTCTTTCCAGACTCTGCCGCGCTGATGCGGAACATCGAGCGCGTTCTGGATCACATCGCATCCTCATCCGCGCCGGGGGATCCGCCGTCCGGCTCGCGCGAGGCGCTCTCGCTCGTTGCCGCGCGCGACGGCGCGTCCACCGCCACGGACGCCACCGGCGGAGTTTGGCGCATGTTCAATTTCATCGAGAGCACGCGCTCCTGCGAAACGGTCGCCACCGCGCACGACGCGAGAGAGGCGGGCGCGGCCTTTGCGCGCTTCCAGCGCCGGCTGGCAGGCCTGTCACCGTCGCAACTGAGTTTTACCATCCCGGATTTCCACCACACGCCGAAGCGGCTGGCGGCGTTGCACGACGCGGCGAAGAAGGACCCCGTCGGGCGTGCCGCGCACGCGCGGGACGAACTGGCGCAGATCGCCCGGCATGAGGCTCTCGCCGGGCTGATTCAGCAACCTCTGGACGCCGGCGTCCTTCCGCTGCGCATCGCACACAACGACGCCAAGATCGCCAACGTCCTGTTCGATGCGGACAGCGGGGAAGCGATCTGCGTGGTGGATCTCGACACGGTCATGCCCGGCTCGCCGCTGCACGACTTCGGCGACATGATGCGGTCCATGACCTCGCGTCGACGCGAGGATGAAACCGATTCCGCGGAAGCGCAGCTGGACTTGGCGCTCTTTGAGGCGCTGGCCGAGGGATACATCCGCGAAGCGCGCGGCTTTCTGACGGCTGCGGAGACGGCGCGCCTGACCACGGCGGGGCGGGTCATCACGTTCGAGCAGGCCGTCCGCTTTCTGACGGATTACCTGTCCGGCGACGTGTACTACCGCACGCAGCGCCCCGCGCAGAACCTGGATCGCGCGCGTTCGCAGCTTGCCTTGCTCGATTTGATGATGCGGCAGCAACGCGAGATGGACGCAATGATAGATGCCAGTCTGAGACGCGGGTGATGAGTCGCAGCGCGCGCATGCACAGAATCAGGCGATCCGGGGGGGCGGGAAAGGTGAATGAGCTGTCTCTCGCAACCGCGCGTGGCATTCGGTTCAGCGCCCGCCTATCCACGCCACGCGTGCGCGGCTGCGGACCCGTGCCACGCGCCAAGGATCAGGCGCCGAGAGCTCGCGCCGAAGGGCGTGCGCGCTGTGATGCGAATCACTGACCCGCTTCGGTGGGCGATGTGGACGCGGGTTCGCCGGTCGGGGAAGAGGCGTATCGATACGCCTTGACCTTGCTCAGCCCCTTCAACTCGAACTCCGCCCACTTGCGTTTCGCCTCGAAGCCGTTGGCCGCGTAGAAGTCGTGCAACGTCAGCAGGTGCCGATGGTACCCCTCGCGCGCCCGCTCAACCTCGGCGGCCAGCTCCCCTTCTCGCGGGTCGGGCGCGGTTGCATGGCTGCCGGACAGCGCGGCGGCCTGCGGTTCGACTCCCATCGACGCGCCGTTTTTGGGCGCCGCGCCGCAGCCCGCGATCCATGCCCCCGCAAGCAACGCCGCA
>JACRBR010000114.1 GCA_016213125.1 Chloroflexota bacterium
AAGTAGCGGTGCTGCTTGCCGTTCGCGTACCAGCGTCGCGTCGGGCGGGATTCCAACGCATCGAAGATGCCAACGTCTTCGGCGTGATAATCGCCTTCGCGTTTGCGGACTTCCTGCACGACGCGCACGGGCGTGCCGGCGGGGAACAGCTTAACGATCGAGTCGGGTGTGTGGGTCATGTCTTGGTTCCGCGACGCGCGGGTCACGTTGCAACGGTCCTGCCTCTTCTCACGCCACGAATGCAGCGCCTCACAAGTCTTGCGACGCAGCTCTGACCCTGCGCCGGACGGCCCGCTTCCTTACGGTTGCGCCTCGGATCATGCGCCGGACGTTGTGCTCCCTTACGATCGTGCCTCGGATCATGCGCCCGGCGGTGCGCTCCCTTACGGTCGCGGCTCTGATCGGCTCAATTCCCGTGAGTCGCCACATTACGCCTTCAGTCCCTCCTCGACGCTCCGCGCGAATCCCGCGAGGTCGGGGAAGCTCGCCAGTGGCGTGGCCTGCGTGATGTTCGTCTCGCCTCTGCGGTTGATCCACACGAAGGGAATCCCGAGCCGCCGCGCGGGCACGCCGTCATGATAGAGACTCTGCGCCACGTGCAAACCTGTCTCGCCCGCAAAGTCGCGCCCACGGCGAAAATGCGCTTCCGCCGGCTTGTACGATTTCACGTCCGCCGCCGTGGCGAGAAAGTCGAACGTGACCGGAAACTGCCGCAAGGTGCGCGCCAGCAGGTCACGATCGACGTTGGAGAGGACGCCCAGTCGAAACCGAGCGGAGAGCAGCTTCAGCGCGTCCCCCGTGTCCGCAAACACCGGCCAGTCGCCGACGCAATCCGCCACGTCCTCGGATTGAGTCGAGGTGCAGCCCACGCCCAGCGCGCCCGCCACTTCGCTCACCGCCAGCGCCACGACCCGGCGGTAAGGCTGATATGGACCGGCCTCGATGCGCGCCTCCGCGGCAAGGTACGCGTCGAACACGGTCTGCAGCGAAGCGCCATCGGTCAGCCCCAGGATGTCGCGGAACGCGCGGCGCAGGCCGGTCTCCCAGTCGATGAGGGTGCCGTAGCAATCAAACGTCAATGCCGTCGTGCGGCTCAAGATGGTTCGGTATTCGAGCATGGTGATGCCCAGGTCAACCTCATTCCAAGCGTAACGGAACCGCCGGGTGGCATGGCTTCACACACAGCGGCTAGCCATGCCGTACAGCCCGGGGGCAATCACATGCTCACGCCGAGTACGGCGAGAGCATGCCACCCACCCGAGTACAGCGAGAGCATGCCACCCAGCCGAGCACGGTGAGGGCATGCCACCCAACTCGCGCCTTCTCGTCGTGCCTCTGCTTTGTCCCATCGTTCGTGCAGCGTTACGCTGATTGTGGGTGCAAGCCGAGACGAAAACAACTTCCGTGCCGGAGACATTGGAAAGCGCGGATCACCAGCCCGGCGCTCCCGTCGGCGATGCGGCGCACGCGGCGCTGCGAATGAGCCGACACGCGGAAACGCTTGCGACGCTGGAGCGAAAATGGCGCGCGGAACGTGACGCACGAAACGCGAAAGAAGCCGCCTTCTCCTGGGGCCGGTTGCTGTCGTTCTTCGCCCTGCTGACCGCCTGGTATCCGTTTCGGCATTCGGACCTACAAGCGGCGACGGCGGCGGCGGCATGCGCCATCCTTTTTATCATTCTCGTTCGGCGACATCGTCGGGCGCGAGAGGCTCGCCTGTCGCTGGATCGCAAGCTTGCTCTCGCCGACGAGAGCCGGCTTCGACTCGGCGGGCTTCTCGCCGTGGTTCGCGGTCACGCTTCGCCGCGTGCGTCGGAGGAGGATCGAAGGGTCATTCACCTGCTGGAAGACGGCCCGCGATGGGAGCTGACGGGGCAGGAAGTGGATGATCTGGACCTGTACGCGGAACGCGGCGGCTTGTTCGGTTTGCTCAATCGCGCTTCCACCGAATACGGCGCGGCGCGCCTCGCGGATGCGCTGGAGCATCCGCTGCTCGACGCCGGCATTCTCGACAGGCGACAGCAGGCGGTTCGCCGCCTTGATGAAGACGTTGAGGCGCGGATGCACGCCATGTCCGGAGCGGCCGCGCTGCGCGAGCAGGATGCGCGCCTGGCGCGCATGCGGCAGGCGATCGCGCAGGCATCGCCGCTGCCGTGGGGCTGGGAGATCCACGCCATGCGCGCCTGGTCCCTCGTCTCGCTTGTCGTGACGCTGGTCCTGACGTATCGCATGGGCATGGGCGACTACGCCGCGGGGGCGTGGATTCTCCTGCTGCTCGCCTTGAACACGCTGATCTTCAGGACTTGCGCAAACGCGCTGCACGCCGCCACCGCGCCCTGGCGCGACATCGGCGACGCCGCGCGTGGATACCTCTCCGCGGCCCTTCATGCGTGCGAAGCGCTCCCTGACGAGCCGGGACAGCCGCGCGACCTCGCCGAGCTGCGCAGCGCGTTTCAAGCCGTCGTCGCTCCCGCCGCGCTCCCGCGCCTTTGCCGCAGCGTCGGATGGACAGACGTGGGCGGACCGATGCACACGCTGTTCAACCACTTGTTCTTCTACGATCTGCACGTCGCCTCCGCGATCCTGCGCACGGCTGTCCCGCACAGGGACGCGCTCCTAAACGGCATGGCCGCGCTGGCGGACCTTGAGGCGTTATGCAGCCTGGCCTGCTTCGGCTGGGAACAACCGACCGTGTGTTACGCTACGTCCAGCGCCGGGCCGCAGGTGCGCATCGAGCGCGGTCGCCACCCATGCGTCGATCCGCGCCGCTGCGTGCCCAACTCGCTGCAGCTCGAAGCGGCGCCGCGCGTCTGGCTCATCACCGGCTCCAACATGTCCGGCAAGAGCACCTTCCTGCGAATGATCGGCGTGAATGCGCTGCTGTCGCAGATGGGCGGGCCGGCGT
>JACRBR010000115.1 GCA_016213125.1 Chloroflexota bacterium
CCAAAGACTGGTCGGCGAGCAAGTTCTATTCGGAGGCCAAGACGGCGCTCAACGACGGCAATTACGAAACCGCCATCAAGCATTTCGAAACTCTCGAGGCCCGCTATCCTTTCGGACCTTATGCACAGCAGGCGGAACTGGAAGTCGCCTACGCCTATTACAAGTATGACGAGGCGGATTCCGCCATCGCCGCGGCGGACCGTTTCATCAAGCTGCACCCGCGCCATCCCAATGTGGACTAGGCCTACGACCTGAAGGGGCTGGTCAATTTCAACCGCGGCGAGAGCTTCATCGACCGCTACCTGCCGCAGGACCCGTCGCAGCGCGATCCGGCCAACGCACGCAAGGCCTTCGACGACTTCGATACGCTGGTGAAGAATTTCCCGAACAGCCGCTACGCCGCCGACGCGCGCCAGCGCATGACCTTCCTGCGCAATAATCTGTCCCGTTACGAGGTTCACGTCGCGGACTATTACATGCGCCGCGGCGGTTACGTGGCCGCGATCAATCGCGCCAAATACCTCATCGAACACTATCCACAGACGCCGGCCAACGCCGATGCCCTCGCAATCCTGGCGACGGCTTACCGCACGCTGGGTGAAACGGCGCTGGCCGCCGACGCCGAGCGGGTGCTGAAGCTGAATTTCCCGGATCACCCCGCGGATCGCTGGAGCGCCGGCAACTGACATGTGGGATTTCTTCGAAACCGTCCGCCACCGCCATTCGGTACGCAAGTACCAGGCCGACATGCCGGTGGAACGCGAGAAGCTGCATGCCATACTGGAGATGGCCTGCGCCGCACCCTCGGCGGGCGACTTGCAGGCCTACCACATCGAAGTGGCCACATCGCAGGCCGACCGTGACGCCCTGCGTCGTGCCGCGGACAACCAGAGCTTCATCGCCGAAGCGCCGGTCTGCCTGGTATTCTGCACCGACGCCGCGCGCTCAGCAGCCCGCTACGGCACACGCGGCGAGACCCTCTATGCCGTGCAGGATGCCACCATCGCGGCAGCCTACGCACAGCTCGCCATCGTCGCTGCCGGTATGGCATCGACCTGGGTCGGCAACTTCGATGCTACCGAGGTATGCCGGACACTGGGCATTCCAGCCGGACTGACACCGGTGGCGTTGCTCAGTGTGGGTTATCCGGCGGAACTGCCTGAGGAGACGCCGCGGCGGCGGTTGGATGAGGTGATTAACTTCAGGTAACAGGGAACAGGGAACAGGGAACAGGGAACAGGGGACAGGGGACAGGGAACGGGGAATGGGGAACAAGGGACAAGAGCAACAGACGACAGACAGCAGACAGCAGGCAACAGACAACAGACAACAGAACGACGATGGCAGGATCGGCGGCGGCCGGCAGGGTACGGGAGCAAGGAGGCTGACTTGAGCGGAATGTTCAGCGACATGGGCGATACGGGGCCGGTGGGACGGCGGTCTTCGGCCACCGGCGACGGAGGCGTGCCCCGCTACCAGCAGACGGCGATGTTCGAGGACGAGCCGCAGGAAGCCCACGAGGCGGAGGAGCGAGCGGCTGCTCCCCCGATCGAGGTGGAGATGCAGGTGGAAGCGTCTGCGTCGACGGCGGCTTCGCCGGACGATGCACCAGGCGCACCCGCGCAAGCCGACGAGTCGCCAAGGACGCGGAGCAAGCCGCAGCCACAGGCAGAAGAACCACAGGCAGGGATGCCGCGCACGGAGCGGGGCACCGAGCGGCACGCAGAGCCGCGAAGGGAGACCAAAGAGATGTCGACGCGAGCCTATTCCGACGGACTGCCGCCGATCAAGGTCGTGGGCGTGGGCGGCGGCGGCAGCAACGCCGTCAGCCGCATGATCGCCGAACAGATCCCGGGCGTGCAGTTCATCGCCGTGAACACGGACGGCCAGGCGCTGCAGCAATCGCCCGCGGACGTAAAGATCCGCATCGGCGACAAGCTGACGAAGGGGCTGGGGGTCGGTGGCGACCCCTCGCGCGGGCTGCGTGCGGCGGAAGAGAGCGAAGACGACCTGCTGGACGCGATCCGCGGGGCGGAGATGGTGTTCGTCACCGCCGGGATGGGCGGCGGCACGGGGACAGGCGCGTCGCCGGTGGTCGCAAAGGTCGCGAAGGACGCGGGCGCGCTGACGATCGGCGTGGTCACGAAGCCGTTCTCCTTCGAGGGCACGAAGCGGCGCGCGAAGGCCGAGGAGGGCATCCAGCGGCTCCAGGACCAGGTCGATACGCTCATCGTCATCCCGAACGACCGGCTGCTGCAGATCTGCGACGAGAAGGTGACGTACGAAGAGGCGTTCCGCACCGCCGACGACGTCCTGCTGCAGGGGATCCGCGGCATCAGCGAGATCATCACGCTGCCGGGCGAGATCAATCTCGACTTCGCGGACGTGCGGAACGTGATGTCGGAGGCCGGTCAGGCGCTCATGGCGATCGGCCACGGGTCGGGGCCGAACAGGGCGGAGGACGCCGCGCGCATGGCGATCGAGAGCCCGATGCTGGAGGTATCGATCACGGGCGCACGAGCCGTGCTCTACAACATCGTGGGCAGCAAGAACCTGGGGCTGCACGAGATCAACGCCGCGGCGGAGATCATCCAGGAGGTAGTGGACGGGGACGCGGAGATCTTCTTTGGCGCCGCCATCGATCCCAACATGGGCGACGAGGTGCGGATCACGCTGATCGCCACCGGCTTCTCGCAGCTGCGCACGATCGAGCGCGTGCCGGACGAGTACAAGAAGGTGGTGCCCGACGACGTCGTGAGCATCCGCGAGCCCGCGCCCGCTACAGAGCCAGCGTACGAGCGCATCAAGAACGAGGCGGAGGCGGACCGGGATAACAGGGAGTTACCGGCGTTCCTGCGCCGGCGGATTACGGCGCGGTAAGGAACGTTGGAGGAGGTGCCTCCTTCGGAGGCCTTGAGAAAGGAGGAGCCTGTCTAGCCAAGTGCCCGGAGCAAGAGGTTGTATCCGGGAACTTTCCCCCACCAGGGAAAGACCGAGACCGTGGGCGGCGTTTTGGGAGAGGCGCCACCCACGGTCTTCCATTTGGGCGTTGGTCGTTAGGCGTTAGGCGTTAGGAGTGCCGTCTGACGAGCTGCCCCAGCGACCAACCCTTAAGCGCCCAACGACCAGAAAAGAAAGTAGCCCGACCCGGTGAAGTGACACGGGCAGTTGTCACAGCTCCGGGAGCCTGGGCTACTCGGGGTCAAGTATAGCCGAGTCGGCGAGGGATTTCCATAACCCCAAGCGGATCGCCGCTTATGTCCCATGTAGTGGCCGATCAGGCTGGGCCTGCTCGCCAGTTCAGATAGGCGTCGATCGCCGCCCTTATGTTCCGCAGCATGGCGCCGATGCGGGGGTCCGCGCCTTCGGCGCCCGCCAGGATCTCCTCACTAAAGTAGCGGTCGCGATAGGCAGCGGGATCCATCCAGCGGAAGGCCGAGTGCTCGTGGCTCAGGACGACCTCCCCTTCCCCGCAGTCGCAGGCGTAGAGCACCTGTAACGAATCCTGCCCGTAGACATGCAGATGGGCGACTGCCACGCAGACGAGCGGTCCGCCGGGCACCAGCCCGGCCTCCTCGATCAGCTCGCGGGCGGCGCACTCTTCGATGGTCTCGCCGGGGTCGAGTGCGCCGCCGGGCAGATACCAACCGCCGGTCATCTCACCTCCTGCGCGCTTGAGGAGAAGGATTTGTCCATCCCGTTGGACGAACACGGCGGAGGAGAGGCGGAAGGCTGGAGATTCGGCCATAGCCCGCGATTATCGCGCGCGCCGGAGAGCCGCACAAAGCGAGTTCTTATGTCGTCTCGACGCAAGCACCACAAGATATAGTGCCGAATCTGGCTCCAGGCTGTTGACAAGCACAAGATGTTGGTGATACGCTCGCGCTTGCCGCGGTGGAACACCCGTTCCGCCCAGGCGAGGGAGGGCATTACCCCGCTATGCGCTGCCCGTTCTGTGGATTTGATGACTCGAAGGTCGTCGACTCGCGCGACGTCGATGAGACGATCCGCCGTCGGCGCGAGTGCCTGAACCCCGACTGTGCGGCCCGCTTCACCACGTACGAGCGCGTGCAGTCCGTCGCGCTCTATGTCGTGAAGAAGGGCGGACGCCGCGAGGAGTTCTCGCGCGAGAAGCTGCTGGCCGGCGTACGCACGGCGTGCGAGAAGCGCCCGCTGGCGCCGACCGCGGTCGAGAAGCTGGTCGACGACATCGAGCACGTGCTGTACCAGGCCAACGAGCCAGAAGTGCCGACGAGCGTCATCGGCGAGCTGGTCATGGACCGGCTCCGCGCGCTCGACCCCAGTGCCTACGTGCGTTTCGCGAGCGTGTACCGCCAGTTCACGGACCTGGCGGAATTGCAGGCGGAGCTGGAGTCGCTGGCAGCAGCGGCGCAGCCGGCGGCGGCGCAGTTGCCGCTGTCCGGCCCGGAGTTCTCCGCCACCTCACCACGGCTGCGACCGGCCGCACCGACATCCCGAACCCGTACCCGCCGCCCGGTGCGGCCGGTGCAGACTCCCGTCGATCTTCGGCGGGCGCCCGCGCCGGCCATCGAGAGGCGAGAGGTGGGAAGCGGGAAGCGGGAAGCGGAAGGGAAGCAGGCGAGCAACGAATAGGGACAAGGGACAAGGGGCAAGGGACCAAGGACTGACGACGGGCGAGCAAGGAGAGCTGCTGCGGTGCGCATGGAAGGCAAGCTGACGAACACAGAGGGTGAGTTCATCGCCAGCGGACCGTGCGAGGTCAACCTCGACAAGGGCGAGGTGACGATGTGGCCCTCGTGGGAGGTCCACATGCTGGAGCGCCAGCGCGGGGAGCTCGCCCTCGACCTCAACGACGGATCGACGATGCGGATCAGCGACCGGCACCTGACCTTCAAGCTGCAGGGGCCGACGGAGCAGCGCATCTCGGTGTACCGGCTGCGAATCCTGCCCAGCGTTCCGGAGCACCTGGCGGCCGGATACGAAGAGCCGGCCGCGGGCGAGCAGGAGCATGCGGCGCCCCAGGAACCGGTGCGGCCGCCGTTGCACGTCGTGTCGAACGAGGACCGCAGCAGATGACAGCTGGCAGCACAGCCCGCGCGGGCGACACCGTGGCGGACGCCCGGGCGGGTGGAAGAGGGCACGGAATGCCTACGGGGCACGGAATGCCGTTCGTCGAAGACTTCATGGACGAAGTCGTGGCCGAGTACCGGCGGCGCCTCGCGCTGCTGGGCGATAGCGGGGCCAGGCGCGCGGTCGAGGATGGCATCGCGCTCCTTGTGAGCAATCGCCTGAGCGGCATGGACGCTGCGCACTTCGAGATGCTGCTCTCGACGCTGCGCGCGGGGCGTCAGCCGGCCGGCCGCACCGTGTTGCGGCCCGAGCTGATCGGAGCGGAACTGACGCGCCGCTGGCGCGCGTGGGCCGCACGGCCGGGAGCGGCCGCAGTCCTTACGAACTAGGAATCAACACGGGGCCGTTCGCCTGATATGGCGGACTGGTTCTTTCGTGTCGAGTAGGAGATTTAGACGTTGGAAAGCTGCAACCACAAGAAGCCTTACATCTATCGCGAAGCGGACCTCGCTGTGCTTCGAGCCTCGTTTCCCTTTCCGCTACGAACTCGATTCAACAGAGCGAATGAGTGCCGGGACTGCGGTGCTCTGATTCTGCGCGTGGTCGATGACGGACGCCACTCGATCGAGATTTATGCGTCACGCGAAAGTGCCATATCGGGAGGCGAGCCTGTCGAAGCCAGGCCCGCGCCGCAATATGGGCGTTCAATACCGGTCAGCTTTGGTTAGAGCTCGGATCGTGGCTTTGCCGCTTCGGGGACGTGGGGAAATGAGAGTTGCAGGGGACGCGTACGTCGAGCAGGCTGTTGCAGACATGGGCAGCGTCGCGCGCGCATTCCTCGAGCGCCTGCACCGCGATGAAGTCATCGACGCGCGGGGCGAGGCGGCGCTGCACCTGCGCCGGCTGCGCGAGTTCGCGCGGCTGCACGGCGCGCCGCTGGACGAGATGCAGTCGTACCGGGAGAACATCACGGGCTGGCGTGCCATCGCGAGGCTCGCAGGCTCGGTGATCGAGACAACACAGGCAGGCTAGTTTAAGAGGACCGGAGAATTTGCGATGAAGGAGTACGCACAGAAGGCATTGCCCGCGGAAGCAGTCGACGAGATCTCGCAGGTATGCAACGAAATGGCTCAAGAGGGTTGGGAACTATTCCGCGCAGGCGAGCCTGAGCCCTCGGGCCTCCGCATCTTGATCTTCGAACGGGAGAAGAGAGTTCCACGCCAAGCGCCAGAACTCGTGCGGACAGTGAGCGGGACGGGCAGAGTCTTCCACGGCTATCGCCGCTAGAGGATTCGGCCGTAAGACAGGCAAGCGCGTATTGGAAAGGAATCCCGCCGTCATGGTCCTCCAGGCCGAGCCCGACGTCCGCCGCAGTCTCGTTTCCACCGCGTTCACCGTGGAGCGCTTCTTCACGCGCTCCGGGGAGGATCCCTTCGACCACGTGCAGTGGGAGCTGCGCACCGCCAACATCTCGGACGAGACCGGCGCCGCGGTGTTCGAGCAGAAGGACGTCGAGATCCCGGCCGCGTGGTCGCAGACGGCGACCAACGTCGTCGTTTCGAAGTACTTCCGCGGGCCGCTGGGCACGGACCGGCGCGAGCGCAGCGTCCGCCAGATGATCGGGCGCGTGGCGAAGACGATCACAGGCTGGGGCGTCGACGACGCGTACTTCGAGTCGCAGGAGGAGGCGCAGGCGTTTCACGCCGAGCTGACGCACCTGCTGGTGAACCAGCAGCTCGCCTTCAACAGCCCGGTGTGGTTCAACGTGGGCGTCGAGGAGCGGCCGCAGTGCAGCGCCTGCTTCATCCTCTCGGTCGAGGACACGATGGAGTCGATCCTGGACTGGTGCAAGACGGAGGGGATGATCTTCAAGGGCGGGTCCGGGTCGGGCGTGAACCTCTCGCCCATCCGGTCCAGCAAGGAGCAGCTTTCGGCCGGCGGGCAGGCCAGCGGGCCCATCAGCTTCATGCGAGGGGCAGATTCAATCGCGGGCTCCATCAAGTCCGGGGGCAAGACGCGGCGGGCCGCCAAGATGGTCGTACTGAACGCCGACCACCCGGACGTCGAGGACTTCATCGAAGCCAAGGTGAACGAGGAGCGGAAGGCCTACGCGCTGGGTGAGGCCGGCTGGGACATGTCCCTGAACGGCGACGCGTGGTCCAGCATCCAGTTCCAGAACGCCAACAACTCCATCCGCGTCACCGACGACTTCATGCAGGCGGCGACGGAAGGGCGTGACTGGCACCTGCGGTCGATCGTCGGCGGCGAGGTGGTGCACACGGTGAACGCGCGCGAGCTGCTCCGCAAGATGGCGGCGGCGGCGTGGGAGTGCGGCGACCCCGGCATGCAGTACGACACCACCATCAACGACTGGCACACCTGCGCGAACACGGCGCGCATCAACGCCAGCAACCCGTGCAGCGAGTACATGCACGTCGACAACTCCGCCTGCAACCTGGCGTCGCTTAACCTGCTGACCTTCCTGGAGGAGGACGGGACCTTCGACATCGAGGCGTTCCGGCGGGCCGTGACCGTCTCGATCTGGGCACAGGAGATCATCGTCAGCAACAGCAGCTATCCAACGGCCAGGATCGCGGCGAACACGGAGGCGATGCGGCAGCTCGGCCTTGGTTATGCCAACCTCGGCGCGCTGCTCATGTCGCTCGGCATCCCATACGACTCCGATCGCGGCCGGACGATCGCCGCATCGCTCACGTCGATCATGACCGGACAGGCGTACGCGACGTCGGCATCGATCGCGCAGCGCGTGGGTCCGTTCAGCGCTTTCCATGAAAATCGCGATCCAATGTTGCGGGTTGTTGCCAAACACCGTGATGCTTCGCGTACAATAGACACAACAAATGCGCCGGCGTACTTAATCGACGCCGCGCAGAAAGCGTGGGACGATGCGCTGGAGCTTGGACGGAAGTTTGGATACCGCAACGCACAGGCAACAGTCATCGCGCCGACAGGAACGATCGCCTTCATGATGGACTGCGACACGACGGGCATCGAGCCGGACATCGCGCTCGTGAAATACAAGAAGCTCGTCGGCGGCGGCATGATGAAGATCGTGAACCACACGGTTCCGCGGGCGCTGCGCCGTCTGGGTTACAGCCCCGACGAGATCCAGGCGATCGAGCACTACATCGACGAGCAGGGAACGATCGAGGGAGCGCCGGAGCTGCGGCCCGAGCACCTGCCCGTCTTCGACTGCGCGTTCCGTGCCGAGAACGGCGAGCGGTCCATTCATCACATGGGACATATCAAGATGATGGGGGCGGTCCAGCCCTTCATCTCCGGCGCCATCTCCAAGACGGTAAACCTCCCTAACGAGGCAGCCATCGACGACGTGGCAGACGCGTATACGGAGGCCTGGCGGCACGGCCTGAAGGCCATCGCCATCTACCGCGACGGCTCGAAGAAGGTCCAGCCGCTGTCCACCAGCAAGGGCGCCGGCGCGGGGCAGCAGGCTGCTCCGGAGATGGGCCCGGTCCGCCGGAAGATGCCGGACACCCGAACGTCGCTCACGCACAAGATCATCATCGAGGGCCACGAAGGGTACATCACCGTGGGACTCTATGAGGATGGACGCGTGGGAGAAATTTTTATCACCATGAACAAAGAGGGTTCAACGATCTCCGGCATTATGGATGCGTTTGCCACGAGTGTGAGTTTAAACCTCCAATATGGTGTGCCTCTGCAAGTGCTCGTGGATAAATTTACCTATATGCGTTTTGAACCCAGTGGGTTTACCAATAACAAACAAATTCCCATGGTGAAGTCGATCATGGACTACATCTTCCGGTGGATGGCTGTTAAGTTTTTAACTCCCGAAGAAGCCGCGCATGTGCATGCACAGATTCTCCATACCGAAGAACAACAAACACTCCCTACGCCGAAAGAGGTAACACCCTCTGCGACTACCACAACCCCAATGCCGGTTGCTTCGTTCGTCGTCGCCGCCGCCCCGACTGCCGCC
>JACRBR010000116.1 GCA_016213125.1 Chloroflexota bacterium
CTGGTACGGCGCGCGCCGCGATCTCCGCGGTTGCCACCCGCGCGACCTCGTCGAGGCGATCTCCGACGCGGCCGTGTTCGACGGCCACGCCCCCGCACTCACCCCGGGCCTGCTCGACGAGGTGTGTGCCACCTACTTCCTGCACGATCCGAACTGACACAACCCCGGCGCGGCGGCCGACACCTGGCCGGTACGTACTCCTCCTGATGCGTCTCAGCCGCCTCCTCGTCTCAAGACATGACGAGAGGCGGCTGAGGCGTTTCTGTGTATGGCGAAGGACACACCAACTCACCGCTGACGCCTTCGCTTCCTCATGCGGGAGCGCCGGAGGTTCCTCTATCACGTCCCCCGTGAAACTCTGTGCGCTCGGTGCCTCTGTGGTGAATCACTCGATCGGCAGGTCGTCCCGGTTGCCCCACTCCGCCCACGATCCGTCGTAGTTGCGGACGTTCGGGTACCCCAGGACGTGCTTCAGCACGAACCACGTGTGCACCGCCCTGACCCCGAGCTGGCAGTGCGCGAGTACTTCCTTATCGGGCGTGACGCCTTGCGATGCGTAGAGCGCTCTCAGCTCTTCCGTCGGCTTGAGCACGTTGTCGCCTGCCGTGGCGTCCGTCCACTCAATATGCACCGCACTCGGAATGTGGCCCCCATGCTTCGCGCGGACGTTCGTCCCGTCGTACTCGTCCTCCGCCCGCACGTCCAGGATCACGCGGTCGCCCGCGCCGATCGCGTCCCGCACCTGCTGCCACGTCGCGCGGTTGGCCTCCGAGGGTGATGCCGGCTCCGGGTATCGCGCCGGCGGCGGCCTAACGACGTCGCGCGTTACCGGACGCCCCTCGGCGAGCCACCGTTCGCGCCCGCCCTCCAGCACGTGGAACGGCCCCGGGTGGCGATAGAAGTCCATCGTCCAGAACCCCCGGATCGCGTACGAGTTGTGCCGGTCGCCGTACCACACGACGATGGTCTCCGGCGTGATCCCGTAGCGGCTCATCAGCGCCGCGTACTGAGCCGGCGTCAGGACATCGCCCGCCGAGTCGTCGCCACTGCGCAGCAGGTGGGCGAAGTGGTCGCACCACTGCGCCCCGGGAATGTGCGCGTCGTCGTACGACTCCTTCGCGATGCTCGCCTCGATAACGCGCACGTTCGAATCGCCGAGGTGTTCCTGCATCCATTCCGGACCCACGAACGCGCTCACGTGACCACCTCCGGCGCATCTGTCCGTCCGGCGCGCTGCGCCAGCTCGGACATCTCTCCCGCAAAGCTCCTGTCGAGTTTCATGAACGTTCCGTCCGCCTCCGCCAGCAGCGCCCCGTCCGCGGCCTTCAGCTCCGCCCGTAACTCGATGAGCCGCCCACGGTTCTTTACGATCCACGCTTCGGCACGCAGCCGCTCATCCATCGGCACTGGCCGCCGAAACCGGATGTTCAGGCGCGCCGTCGCGCCCCACTCCCGCGCGTAGTACACGGCGTAGCCCATCGCCTCGTCCAGCAGCGCCGAGACGACGCCGCCGTGCATCCGGCCCGGATATCCCTGCTGGAACGGCCGCGGCTCGTAGTCGCAGATCGTGCGGTCGCCCTCCAGCCGGAACTGCATGTGCAGGCCGTGTTCGTTCGCGTTGCCGCACGCGTAGCACAGCCGGGCCGGCGGCTGCGGTGCAATCTCGTCGCTCATCCCGCCACCGTCACGGACGCGCGGCCATCGATCACCACCTCGCCGGATTGCGTCGCGCACTGCACCGCGTACTCGGCCACGCCCCCGGCTTCCTTCGCCAGCGCCGCCGAGGCCGTGACCGTGTCGCCCGGGCGTGTGGGCGCCTTGAACCGCACCTTCAGCTTGCCGCTCCGGCTCCACGCATCCCCGAATCGGCCGCGCATCATCTCACCGATGAGCGCCAGCACCAGCATCCCGTGCGCGATCGGCCCCCCGAACGGCGTTGCCCGCGCGAACGCCGGGTCGACGTGGATCGGGTTGTGGTCGCCGGAGGCGTCAGCGTACGCATCGATGCGCTCTTGCGTGATCTCCCGCACCACCGGCCGCACCTCCACGCTCATGCTCCCCCTCCCGGCGCCACATCCGCAGGCGCCACGCCCGCGGGTGCCACGATGGTCGAGCGCGCGCGTACCGCCACGCCGGCCTCCCCGGTTCTGTCCAGGCCAGCGTCTGCGACGATCTCGAACTCGATCACGCAGATGACGTACCCCTGCCGCTCCGACCGCTGCGCCACCCGCCCCCGCATCGTGAGGCGCTCCCCCACCTGGAGCGTCCGGGCATGCTCGACCTCCTGCCCCGTGTGCAGCGAGCCCTCGGGCAGTGCGATCTCGCCCTGCAGCGCCTCCAATCCCAGCGCCGCGGCGGCGAGAGGCGGCACTGTATCGCCATAGTCGTTCTCGTCGCCGACGGCGTCGAGGTACGCGGCGACCTCCGCGGCGGTCAGCGTGAACGTCGCGGGGGAGAACTCGTGGCCACGGGGAAAGGCAGTGATGCTTGTGCGGGCCGGAGAGGTCATCGGATGGAGGCTACGCAGGCGTTCGAGCCTGTGTCAACAACGGTGCGTTGGCGATGCGCTAGATGCAGGGCTCGTGCATGTACGACTCACCCCATTGCTCCAGCCGCACCAGCGCCTCGCCCAGCTGGCGGCCCTTCGGGGTCAGTTCGTACTCCACCCAGGGCGGCATCACGGCGATGATTGTCCGCGACACCACCTCCAGCTCCTCCAGGTTCTTCAGCCTGTCCCGCAGCGTCCGGGAGTTGCACCCGCCGACACCGACAGCCAGCTCGTTGAAGCGCAGCTTCCCGTTCATAAGCTCGTGGACGATGTGCGGCACCCACTTCTGGCCCAGGAGCGCCAGCGTCGCCCGAACCGGGCAGTAGGCATCGTTGGCGTCCATGACGAGTTTTCGCTCAAGCACCATAGCAATTCATTTGTAACGCATGGAGACGCCTGCTGTAAAGCGCCTGACAGGTCCCGGCCAGGAGCGGCAAGACCTCGTCCGATCCCCACACGCCGGGGAGCCGCTAGCCCAGCGCCGCCAGCGCAAGCTTCTGGTCCCGGATCTGGCCGGCGCCGTTGTGCTCCACGTACGTGATTTTGCCATCGCTATCGACCACGACCGTCAGCCGCTCTGCAACGCCCGCCGCCTCGTTCCAGCAGCCATAGCGTTGCGCCACGGCGCCCTTCATGTCGGCGAGCAGTGTGTACGTCAGCCCTTCCTTTTCCTTGAATGCCTTCTGTGTGAACACGCTGTCCCGGCTGATCCCCAAGATCTGTGCGCCCTTCGACTCGAACAGCGATGTATCGTCGCGATACGCGCAGGCCTCCGTCGTGCAGAACGGTGAAAAGGCCAGCGGATAGAAGAAGATCACCACCGGCTTACCGCGCAGGCTCGATAGCGTCACGTCCTGGAAGCTGTCGCTCTTCAGGGTGAAGTCGGGCGCCTCCTGGCCGACCTGTACGTTGGCCATATCCATGCTCCTTTAGCTACGGGGTGTGTAGGTGTCGAGAAGATCGTAGCGAAGCGGCCGATCTAGGAGTAGCTCTAGCTCGCCGCGCGCGCCGGCCGTAGCTCCAGCGCCTCCAGGTGTGCCAGCATCGACCGCGCCGCGATCTTCGCGTCGCGGATCGCCGTTACCACCAGGTCCGCGCCGTTCACGTCGTCCCCGCCGGCGAAGACGCCCCGCCGGTCCGTCTCGCCCGTCTCGCGGTTGATAGAAAGGATGCCCCACCGGTCATACACCACGCCCTTCGCCGAAGCCGGCACGCACTCGTCAGCGCTGTATCCGATCGCCAGCACCACGCTGTCCGCTTCCAGCGTGAACTCCGACCCGGGCACGGGCTGTGGACGCCGTCTGCCGCTCTCATCCGGCGGCCCCAGTTCCATGCGTTGCAGTTCGACGCCTCGCACGCGGCCACTGTTGTTCGACAGGAAGCGCACCGGCGCGCACAGGAACTCGAACTTCACGCCTTCCTCGCGTGCGTGCTGGCGTTCCTCCTCCCGCCCCACCATCTCCTTCTCTGTGCGGCGATACACAAGCGTCACTTCCGTCGCGCCCAACCGCACGGCCGTGCGCGAGCAGTCCATCGATGTGTCGCCGCCGCCGATGATCACCACCCGCCGCCCCACGAACAGCGCCTGCCGCATGTCCGCCGGCAGCGCATCGGGCGGCAGGTTCCCGCGCGAAAGGAACTCGGTCGCCTGGAACACGCCCGTCAGCTCCGCTCCCTCGATCTCCAGTGGATTGCCGACCGATGCCCCGTGTCCCAGGAACACCGCGTCGTACCCTTCGGCCAGCAGTCCGTCGACGGTGATCGATTCGCCTTCGCCTACGCGAGTGTTCACGCGGAACTCCACCGGCAGCGGCGCCAGCCGTTCCAGCCACTCGTCGACAACTTCCTTCTGCAGCTTGAAATCAGGGATCCCGTAGCGCAGCACGCCGCCCGCCAGCGGCCACGCGTCGAACACCGTGCAGTGATGCCCGCGTGAGCCCAGGTCCTCCGCGATTGTCAGTCCCGCCGGCCCCGCTCCCACGATCGCCACACGGCGACCCGTCGATGCGGGCGTGACTGGCGGCGGCGACTCGTGCCGGCGCGCATCAGCGACAAACGCCTCCAGACGGCCGATCGCCACCGGCTTCGCGTTCTTGCCTACCACGCAGTGACCTTCGCACAGACGCTCCTGTGGACAGAGCCGCCCGCACATCTCGGACATCGAGTTTGTCCCGTGGAACACCTCCGCCGAGCCCAGCACGTCGCCGTGCTCCAGCTTCCACAGCGCCGCAGGGATGTCATTACCCACCGGACATGCCTGCTGACAGGGGGCGGCCGGGCACTGGATGCACCGCTCCGCCTCGACCCTCGCGGTCTCGAGGTTGAGCGGGAGGTACACCTCGCTCCAGTTGTTGATGCGGGCGTTCGGCGCTTGCTTGGCGATGTGCTGCGCCGGGATCTTCAGACGAGCTTTGCGGTCGACGGGTGGGCGCTCGTGGATTTCAGACATGGTCACATCCCTGCGAGGATTGTCGTCAGCGCTCCATGGCCAGCGTACCAAAACCTCCATCGACCGCAGCGCTTATGTCTATCGATTCGACCTATGGGGGCTCCCTAAGGGCGGGGCCGAAGGCCTCTGTCCATCTCGCCCGCGCTAACTTGACCCCGGATTCGGCGCGGCCCATGCTATCGAGAGATCTCGCCGAGGAGACCGCGCATCACATCCCTCCCCACGCACCGCCTCCAGACCAGGGCCACAGGCTGACCATGACCAGCGAATTCGGCCTCGCACGGGGCATCGACGTCCAGTCATTCGGCCAGCCGGGCCAGCGGACGTTTCGCCTGCGTATCGTCGGTTCCGCGGCCGAAACGGCGTCTATCTGGCTC
>JACRBR010000120.1 GCA_016213125.1 Chloroflexota bacterium
CCTCGCTCTCGATTGCATTCCTGAGGGCGTAGGCCACATTGACGATGTCGCGCCCTCCCATGGTGTGGATCGCTTCGGTGCGAGCCGGCTCCGTGAGGCAGGGTAGGCCGTCCTCACCGACATATGCCTTTCCTTCTTTGAAGAGTTTCTGCAGTGCGCGTGCTGCGGATTCTTCCGTCATCTTCTTCATTGCTCTGCCTTCCTTTTCTTCACCAGTCTGTGGATGATTCGAGCCAGAAACCGGCCACAGAATTCACGGTCTCTAAAAATGGAAAAGGGGAAGGCGAAAAATTGAATTTCGCCTTCCCCTTTTTTGGCACTTTCGCGCGCGAGAACGATCGTTTAGGGCTTCTAGACCCAGCATTTCTTGCGCTTTTGATATTCTCCTAGAAAACAAAAATCCGCTCGAAGATCGAGCGGGAACTAATTTCAAATTCTCTGCGAATTTCAGCGGCTGACCCTGTGGGAGGCACACGTCTCCCCGGGTCTCGCCCAAGGATACTCGGTCGAAAGAGGCATGTCAATCCCGTTCAGGCGAATTGTGGGATTTGCAGCCAACTACTCGCGCCGACAACACTTGCCGCATGGTTGATTCGTGGCCTGCCTTTGACGACGTGCGCATTGTTGAAGTCTCTTCCACTATCGGCCCCGCGATGGCCGCGTGGATGCTGTCCGAGCAGGGGGCTGACGTCGTGCGCGTCGTGCCGCCCGGCGCGCCGACGCACGCGTGGTCCGGCTATCACGTCCTTGATCGCGGCAAGCACACCGTCGCGCTCGACCTGGAGTCCGACGCCGGCCGCGCCGATCTCTGGCGCCTGCTCGAGCGCGCCGACATCTTCCTCTACGACTGGGCGCCGGGGGTCGATGCGCGGCTGGGGTTCGGCGCCGACGTGGTGCGGGGGCGGTGTCCTCGGCTGGTGACGGGGTATTTGCCGGCGTATGGATCGCGGGGGCGGTGGGCGGGGCTGCAGGCGGACGAGGGTCTGGTGCAGGCGGTGTCGGCGGTGTGCGACGCGCAGTACCGGTACGAGCCGCGGCCGGTGCTGGTGAACCTGGCGGTGGCGGGATACGCGCAGGGGATCGTGGGGGCGCTGTCGGTGGCGGCGTCGTTGTATGCGCGGACGCGGGGTCGGATCGGCGCGTCTTCGACGGGCCGCGGTGACCGGTTCGAGCTGTCGCAGATCGCGGCGACGTTCGCGATGGAGACGATCGCGTGGTTACGGGCGCCGAGCGTGATGCGGCTGGCGGGGCAGCAGGACCCGCGGGGGCCGATCCCGACGTACCGGCTGGTGCAGGGGAGCGACGGGGAGTGGCTGTTCTGCGGGGCGCTGACGCCGCCGTTCTGGGCGAACCTGGCGATCGCGCTGGGGCTGGAGGACTGCCTGGTCGACGAGCGGTTCCGGGGCGCGCCGATGGGGATCGCGAACATGGACGACCGGCGGGAGCTGGCGCGGCGGGTATCGGAGGCGTTCCGGTCGAAGCCGCGCGACGAGTGGCTGCGCATCCTGGAGGAGGCGGACGTGCCGCGGGCGCCGGCGCTGTCGCGCGAGGAGTGGGCGCGCGACCCGCACGTCGTCGAAAACAAGATGATGGTGGAGATCGAGGATCCGGTGCTGGGGCGGACGCTGCAGATGGGGCTGCCCGTCAACCTGCGCAACTCGCCTGGGCGGGTGCGGGGGACGGAACCACAGATTTCACAGATTGCACAGATTTGGGGTTTGGACGGGGAGGATCGCGGTAGTGGTGGAGCGGAGCTGTCACTGCACCTCACCCGCCGGCCCCCTCTCCACGTCGTGGAGAGGGGGAGCTCTGGCCGGCGACACCCGCTCGAGGGTGTGACCGTGATCGACTTGAGCGGGTTTATCGCGGGGGCGAGCGCTTCGATGATGCTGGCGGACTTTGGGGCTCGGGTGATCAAGGTCGAGCCGCCGGATGGCGACGGGTGGCGGTCGTCGGGGCTGGCGTTCCTGGGGTCGAACCGGGGGAAGCGGTCGGTGTGCATCGACCTCAAGCGGCCGGAGGGACGGGAGCTGCTGCTGGAGCTGATCGACGGGGCGGACGTGCTGCACGACAACTTCCGCCACGGTGTGATGGAGCGGATGGGGTTCACGTGGGAGATGCTTTCGGCGCGGAACCCGCGGCTGGTGTGGTCATCGGTGACCGGGTACGGACCGGCGGGTCCGCTGTCGCACCTGCCGGGGTTCGATCCCATGATGCAGGCTCGCGGAGGCGTAATGCGGGCGCAGGGCGAGCCGGGCGGGGAGCCGGTGTACCTGCAGTTGCCGGTGTGTGACTACGGGACGGCGCTGACGTCGGCGTTCGGGATCGTCGCGGCACTGCACGCGCGAGAACGCACGGGTCGGGGCGATCGCGTGGAGACGTCGCTGGCGCACAGCGCGCTGACGATGCAAGCGGGGGAGATGCTGTTCTACGAGGGGAAGCCGCCGGACCCGACGGGCGGGCGCGACCTGGCGGGGCATCACGCGCTGTACCGCGTGTACCGTGCATCGGACGGGTGGCTGATGGTGGCGTGCACGACGGTCGTGCAGGCGGCGGCGTTCGCAGGCGCGATCGGTGTTGCGGTGCCTGCGCCAGCATTGGGGCAGGAGACGCACGGCGAGGTCGCGGCGGCGATCGAGCGGGTGCTGGCGGGGCGGACCATCGAGGAGTGGGTCCGGGTGTTGTTGGCGGCGGGGGTGCCGGCGGCGCCGTGCGTGAGCGTGAGTGCGATGTTCGAGGACGAGCACCTGGCGGCGAACGGCCTGTGGTGGGATGCCGACCATCCGACATGGGGGATGGTCCGTCAGACAGGCGAGCTGGTGCAGTGGGAGCGGATGTCGATGCACCTGCAGTGGCGTGCGCCGCTGCTCGGGGAGCACACGGTCGAGTGCCTGGCGGAGCTGGGGATCGGGCGGGAACGAATCGAGGCCCTCATCGCTTCCGGCGCGGCCATCCAACCGTAACGTTGATTTCGAGCGCGCCAGGGCTCGCACCGGCATGCGATGCTGGCGGGATGGCGATCTCGTGTCATAATGGCGCGGCGCTCCGAGAGGGCGCCATATCCATGCGGAGGAGACTCGCAGGCAGATGAGCCGAGAACAACGACGAACGGAACAGAAAAGGCAAGCGCGTCCGGGCGGAACGCCGCCGAACCGGCGCACGCCCCAGCGAGTGGCGACGGACCGCGGTCTGCCGACGATACCGCTGGCGATTGCGGGCGGAGTCATCCTGGTGGTGGCGCTGCTCGGGTACCTGATCTTTCAGGCGAACAGCGGGGGCGACAGTGGGCCATCGGGACCGGAGAAGGCGGCAGCCGACAACAGCCCCGACCTGCCCGGGCGGTACGTCGCGGACCAGGGGCGCGGGCACTTCGACGGCGGGCTCATCGGGCACGTAACGTTCCCGTTCTGCGAGGGCGTCGAGCAGTCGGATCTTGCGAAGACCCGATCAGGCGTAGCGTACGGCTCCACGCCGGGATCGACGCCGCCAACGGCCACGCCGACATCGGTCAACAGCCCGACGCCGCACGCGCCGAGCGTGACACCGATCCCGCTGGACTGCCACAACTCGAATCCACCGGCATCGGGCGAGCACCTGGGTGTGCAGCGGAACGTGGACATCGGCGACGGAAGAATCATCAACATTCCGCCGGACCCGGACGTGTATCCGCACGACGTGGAGATCCCGCGCGATGCGATCGCCCACATCCTGGAGCACGCGGGGGTGTACGTCGGCTGGAACTGCGAGGACGGGGACCAGGCGTGCCTCGACGTCGTCGCCCAGGTCGAGGACCTGGCGAATAGCCGTATCGACAATCACGATGACCGGGTGGTGATGTCGGTCGACCTGGATCTTCCTGTCGGGACGATCGGGGCGTCGGCGTGGACGCGCGTGATGAACTTCAAGTACTCCGAGTACGACGAGAAGGCGCTCGAGGACTTCATCGGAACGCACGCCTGCCGGTATAACCCCGAGAACTTCCCGTGTTAGTGGACGGTGGGCAGTAGACGGTTCACAGTTCATCGTCGTCTAACAGCGACCGTAGGGCGGCCCAAGCGGCCGCCTTACTTCGTGTTATGGCTCGGACAGTCTTGACTCGGGGCCATTGTCCCTGAAGCCACCGCGGCGAGCCTGTTGGATGCGCGGGCTTGATGCCTGATACTCCCGGCGTATGCGCTGGCCTCTCGTTGCGCCGCTCGCCCTCGTGTTCGTCCTCGCCCTGCCTTCCGCCCCGGACGCGCGTGCCGGCGCCGATACGGGGTGGAAGATCGAGGGGTTCCGCTCGGAGATCGCCATACAGCGCGACGGCACGCTACTCATTACCGAGACCATCGATGTCGACTTCGCCGCCTTGGAGAAGCACGGCATCTTTCGCGAGATTCCGATCGAGTACTCCTACGACAGCGAGCATCATCGAATTTACCAGCTAGAAGTCGTCTCCGTGACAAACGCGGACGGCAAGAGCTGGCACTACACTCGCAGCCGGCACGGCGCCAACATCCAGCTGAAGATCGGCGACCCCGACCAGACCGTTACCGGCCGCCAGTCCTACGTCATCACGTACGGGGTGGCGGGCGTCCTGAACGCGTTCGACGATCACGACGAGCTGTACTGGAACGTGAACGGGCCCGATTGGCCGGTGCCCACGAGGGGTGTGAGCGCGACGGTCTCGCTGACGGGTGGCGGGCTGGAGCGGGCCGACTGCTTCCAGGGGTCGACGGGCTCGGACGAGGCGTGCACGAAAGTGGTTAACGACGCCGGGACAGCGATGCTGTTCGCGTCGGAGGGCGGTTTCGGACCCGGGGAGCAGATGACGATTGTGGCGGGGATCGACAAGGGACAGATCTCGCCGGAGCCGGCGCCGATCCTGGTCGACAAGCCGGAGAACTGGTGGGAGAAGAACTTCCCGCCGGCGACAGGCGCGATCAGCGCGACCATCGTGCTGTTGATTGCGGGGATCGGCGGGTTTGCGTTGCTGTGGTGGCGGCACGGGCGCGACCGGGTGTACCGGTCGCTGAACTACCTGACGCAGGATCCTTCGGAGGAGACGCGGCCGATGTTCGCGAGGGACCAGGTTGTGGTGGAGTACACGCCGCCGGACGAGCTGCGGCCAGCGCAGATGGGCGTGATCCTGGACGAGCGCGCGGACACGAAGGACGTGACGGCGACGATCATCGACCTGGCGGTGCGGGGCTACCTGACGATCGAGGAGAAGGAGAAGAGCTGGATCTTCGGGAAGACCGACTGGCACCTTACGAAGAAGAAGGAAACGTCGGGCGAGCTGCTGCAATACGAGACGGAGGTGTTCACCGGGCTGTTCAACGCTACAGCGACGGAGGTGGACGTCAGCGACCTGAAGAACGAGTTCTACAAAGACCTGGCGGAGGCGCAAGAGAAGCTGTACGCGGACGCGATGAAGCGGAAGTGGTTCTCGCGAAACCCGGACACAGCGCGAGACTGGGCGCAGGGGGCCGGGGTGGTGATCGCCGCGGCGGGAGGCGGGCTGGTGTGGCTGCTGGGGCTGTCAGGATGGGCGATCGCGGGCGTGCCAGTCATCGTAGTGGGAGTGCTGGTGTTCCTGGGGTCGTCACTGATGTCCAAGCGGACGGCGGCGGGGAGTGAGGCGCTGCGGCGGACGCTGGGGTTCCGGCTGTTCATCGAAACGGCGGAGAAGCGGCGGCAGGAGTTCAACGAGCGGGCGAACATCTTCGCCGAGTACCTGCCGTACGCAATCGTATTCGGCAGCGTCGACAAGTGGGCCCGCGCGTTCCGGGACATCGACACGACACCGTCGACCGGATCGTGGTACACGGGCGCGGCGATGTTCTCGGCTGCGGACTTCTCGCGCAGCCTGGAGTCGTTCTCGTCGTCGGTATCGAGCGTGATCGCAAGCACGCCGGGGAGCAGCGGGGGCAGCGGGTTCTCGGGTGGGTCCTCGGGCGGCGGGGGCGGCGGGGGCGGGGGCGGAAGCTGGTGAGGGCGGACTCACGACGGGGCTTTGGCGCGCGTCGCCCTGACGTCGGTCCTCGGATCCGGCACTGAATTCGCAAGAGCTGTCTACTCAATTACTCTTCCTGTCTCGTCGTCCACCAGATAGGTCCGGGTTCCGAAAACGAAGTTCTCCGTTCTCGCCGGCTGGACGGTTCCACGAAAGGGTATCGGAGTCCCACGCGCCTCAGCTGTAAGCAAGTCCGCAATCGAGGTGGCCGCGGACCCAACTGATCTCGAGTCAAAGAACTCGCAGCTTAGCGTCCATTCTCCTTCTGAATACTGAGCATCCGCACAACGTATTCCGAGTATGCCCAGCTCTGTGATCTCGGGGAAGCGCGTCGCCAGTTCGCTGATTGTGTCTATGTCTTGGACCGCGAAATTGCGCGCGATTCTAGTGGCCTCGTCAGGGCTGAGCCAACGGTATGGCGTCGCGTCTGCGGGCATCGATGAAACTGTAGGTTCTACGCGTGCATTGGAGCTGTCATCGCAGGCCACCGCTAAAGTGGCGCTGGTGAGGGCGAATACCCCTAAGACTGCAATGTAACTCGGACACCCGCTTGCCATCTTCCGACCTCCGCTGAAGAAGGGCTCGTAGCTCCTGACTAAGCCAGCGCTGCGACCTTCGCCTTCACCGGCGTGGGGGTGCCTGACGGCGATAGCAGGCCGCAGATCGCGCCGGCGTCGTAGTAGTAGGGGACGAAGGCTACGCCTTCGGAGACGCGGTCGCTGGCCTTCGCGCGGATGGTGAGCTCGCCGTGTTCGGTGACGAGGGTGACTTCGGCGCCTTCGTCGATGCGGAGGGCGGCCATGTCGGCGGGGTGGAGCTCGACGAACTCCTCTCGGTGAAGTTTGTCGGCGTCGGGCGAGTGGATGGCTGCGCCTTCGAGGCTGGTGTACAGGGTGCGGCCTGTGGTGAGGGTGAACTGGCCGGGGGGCGTGGTCGTGGATGCGGCGGCCGCCGTGGCTGGCGATGAGGGCGCAGCAGGCTGCGCCCCTACGGGGGCGGGGGCCACGGCGCGGAGCTTGCCCCAGCGGTCGAACTTCGCGCTGAAGGGTTCGTAGCCGGGGACGGTGGCGGCGATCTCGTCGGTGACGGCATCGGGGTGGTCGTAGGTGAAGACGTCGGTCTTGAGCATGTTGGCGAGATCGGTGAGGGCGAGGAGGGCGGGCCGGGCGTCGCCGATGGCGTCGAGGGCAGCGTGGAGGCGGTTGACGCGACGCTCGGCGCTCGAGAAGGTGCCGGTCTTGGCGTACGCAGGGACATCGGCGAAGAGGCAGTGCGCGAGCTTCGCGGTGTCGGTGAGGACGCTGTCGATTACGACCAGCAGTTCGAGCTTTTCGAGCGCCTGCCGCGTCTTCGCGGCGCCCGGCGCGAACATGATCGGGTTGTCGCCGACGACGATCATCGCCTTCAGGGCGCCGTCCATGGCAGCATCGACCATTGCCGCGAAGTCCATGCCCGTTTCTGTTGCGGCGATGCGGCCGGGGGCGCGTTCGGGGTCGACGCCCATGTCGCGTGCGCCATTAACGTTGGCTTCGGTGGGCAGCACGAACAGCGACTCGGCGACTTTGTTTCCTCGAAGTGAAATCGCGAGGCCGGCGGCCGCCCGTGCGCCCGCGGCGGCGGTGGCCGCGTCCACCGGGTTGGGGGCGTAGATGATGGTCACCGTCTTCGCCGGATCGGCGGCGATGTCGAGCAGGGCGCGCGCGGCCTCG
>JACRBR010000009.1 GCA_016213125.1 Chloroflexota bacterium
CAAGCGCGAGACCTTCGGCCCCCTCACCGATGCCATGTACCGCCTCGGCTTCTTCGAGGTCTTTCACGCGCGCTGGTTCCTCTTCGCCCTCGGCTTCCTCGTGGTCTTCGTCACCACCTGCACCTTCAACCGCTGGTCTCCCACATTCCGCAACGTCTTCCGTCCACCCATCCGCGTCCCCGATTCCTTCTACGAGCGCGCCCACAACCGCACCGTGCTCGCCCCCGTCTCCGTCGATGGCTTGCGCGTCGGCCTCCGCTCCATGCGCTTCGGCCGCATCGACGTGGACCAGCGCGATGGCGCCATCCACGTCTTCGCAGACCGCTATCCCTGGGCGATGCTGGCCACATTCGTCAGCCACATGGCGCTCATTCTCTTTCTCGCCGGCGGTCTCGTGACCTGGGCCACCGGCTTCACCGCCAACATCTTCACCGGCGAGGGTACGACCGCCCCCGTGTTCGCTGTCAGCGATCCCAACCAGCTCCAGGTGCGCGTCGACGACGCTGTTGGCAGGTACGGCGAGAAGGGAAACCCCCTCGACTTCCGCTCCCACCTCACCATCTTCCGCAACGGCCAGGAAGTGAAGAGCGGGTACACAACCGTGAACGACCCCCTGGAGTACGGCGGCTACCGCTTCCACCAGGCAGCCTTCTTCCCTTACGGCGCAGCTCTCCGCATCCGCGCCACGGCCACCGGCAACACCGTCTTCCACGAGACCTTCCCCATGGAGGAGATCACCGCCGCGCCCGTCGTCACCATCTCCGATGCATCTGGAAGGGAGCTGCTGCGCGATGCGATCGCACCCACGGACTTCCTCGAAACCGCCAGCGGCACGCTCGTGCAGGCGCCGGGCGGCCCGCTGCTCTGGATCGGTATCACCGCCATAGACGACGATCGCTGGCAGCTCGTCGCCTTCGACCCTCAGTCCGGCGATGCCGGCGCCCAGCTTCGCGTCGACGAGGGCGCTTCCGGCGAGCTCAGCGGCCTCACGCTGCGCCTCGACGAGGTGACATCGCTCCCCGCCGCCGTCGGCGTGAACATCCCCGATGGCAGCGAGCAGACCCTTGCCCAGCTCACGACTGAAACGGATGGCGCCGCCACGCTCATGCTCGTGTCCCGAGGCCGTCCCGCGATCTCGCTCGCCCAGGGCGAGCCCGTGACCGTGGGCGCGTTCGAGTACACATTCGAGGGCGCGCGCGAGTTCTCCGGCATCTCGGTTAAGCGCGACAGCGGCGCGTGGTTCATCTGGGTCGCTACGGCTATGCTCGTGATCGGCCTTGCGCTAACCTTCTACGTGCCGCGCCGGCGGCTGTGGATCCGTCTCACATCGTCCGGCACGCAGATTGCTGCCCTGGCCGAAAAGAGCGGCGGCTTCGAAAAGGACATGCGCACACTCGCCCGCCGCCTCGGCGTCGAGACGCCGCCCGAACTGCAGGAGGAACGCTAAGTTGCCGCTGCTGCACCTGCTGACCATCACCATCGGCTGGGATCCCAACATCGCGACCTTCGGCAGCCTGCAACTCACCTGGCACGGCGTCTTCACCGCCGTCGGCATCGCGGCCGGTGTGTACCTCGGCGCCTACCTTGGCCGTCGCCAGGGCTTCACCGAGGACGATGCGTACAGCGTCGCCCTCGTCGGCGTACCGACGGGCATCATCGGCGCCCGCGCCATGTACGTGCTCGAAAACAACGAGGCGTTCCGCGGCCAGTGGCTCGACGTTCTCAAGATCAACGAGGGCGGCATCACCATCTACGGCGCCGTCATCGGTGGCGTGCTGGGCGCCGTCGTCTACGGCCTCATCCGCAAGATGCCCATCATGCGCGGCCTCGACGTCGCCGCTTTCGGCCTGCTGCTCGGCATGGGCATCGGCCGTCTCGGCGACCTCGTCAACGGCGAGCACGTCGCGAAGGCCTCGAGCCTGCCGTGGGCGACCGAGTACACGAACCCGGCCAGCCCCTCGTGGCAGTACGGCCCCACACACCCGGCCACTACCTACGAGATGCTGGGCGACTTCCTCATCATCGCCGTCATGGCCGTGCTCTTCGTGCAGCTCTGGCGCCATCGACCGGGCATCGTCTTCTTTACTGGCCTGGTGCTGTACTCGGCCATGCGCTTCGGCGTCAGCTACCTCCGCATCGACAGCGGCTACGGCTGCCCCAACAGCGTCGGCTGTCCGGATCACGTCATCAAGGACTGGATGACCTTCCCCCAGGTCGTCTCCACCATCACCTTCGGCCTCGGCATGCTCGGCCTCGCGTGGTCCATCCTCCGCGGCGAGCAGCCCGCGCCCGCCGGCACCGTCCTCGCCGCCGGCGTGCCCGAGAATCCGCTCGACCGGAAGCCCGCCTCGTCCCGCTCGACGTCCTGACGTGCCCGGCGAGGTCGTCCTCTACACGCGCAAGGAATGCGGCCTCTGCGACGAAACCGCCGCGATGCTACGCCGCCTTTCCCGCGACCTCCGCTTCACCCTCACCACGGTCGACATCGACGAGGACCCGCAGGCGCTGACCGACTACAACGACGTGATCCCCGTGATCGCCGTCGGCGGTCGCATCGTCTCGCAAGCGCCCGTCGATGAGGTTGCGCTGCGCGAGGCGCTGTCGGCCGCTCTCGGCTAGCCCGCCGCCTCGGTCCACGCCGGGATCGTGTTCGTCGTGATGCGGTCAACACCCGCCGCCATCAGCCGGTCCAGCGCCACCAGCGACTCCGGCCCGCGATAGTCCGGCGTCCACGCCGTGACGTCGATGCCGCGTTCGTGGAGCAACGCCGCCACGTCGAAGCCGTCGTCCAGCATCTGCAGCATCAGCCCGTAGCTCAGGAAGAACTCCCGCGCGAACGGCGCCTGGAAGGCCAGCATCTCCATGCGGTCCGCCAGGTACTGCCGCACGTCCTCCGTCTTGCCCAGCGCCATCGGGTGGTCGTCGCGATAGCCGTACGCCCCTATCGTCCGCGGCAAGAAGAAGAAGTCGCTTTCGATGGCGTAGTCGATGTAGTGCCCCGGATCGAACCCCAGCGCCAGGTCGGGATCCGCGCGATGCAGCCGTCGCAGGTTCCAGTCCTGGCCCGTCGAGATGATGATCTGGTCGTGCACCGGCTCGATCAGCCGCAACAGCGTCCGCAGCCGGTCCTCAGGCATCGCCCGCCAGTCCTTCAGGTCCAGCTGCACCTGCACCGATGGCGCGGCGCGCGCCGCCTCCACCACTTCGCCCAGCAGCGGCGGCCGGTCGCCCGCATCGTGCGTGAAGCGTGCCCGGCGGATGTCGTCCGGCGTCGCGCTCCCGATCGACCCGCTTCCGTCCGTCTCCTGCTCCAGCCGGCGCTCGTGGAACACGGCGTAGTCCCCGCCGTCCAGCGAGTGCACGTCGATCTCCAGCCGCGGCACGCCCGCCGCTAGCGATTCCCGCACCGCGCCGATGGTGTTGCCGTGATGCGCGCCAGAAAGGATCGCCTTGTGCGCCGTCAGCGTCACCGTGCGCCCGCCACGCGTGAGGATCCCGGTCACGTCCGTGGCTCCCACGAGAAGCGCCACACCGCGACCAGGAACCCGGCAACCCCCCACCCCGCGATGACGGCCAGGTGCGCCGGCTCGAACCCCGCACCCGACTCGAACGGGTTGAA
>JACRBR010000118.1 GCA_016213125.1 Chloroflexota bacterium
CGCACCTCGCGTTCGCTGCGGGGACGCCGCGCCAGCATCGCCCCCGCGGCATCCACGGCCTGGCGCCGCCGATCATCGGCCACGATCGCGTCAAGTTGCTCCGGCTTCACCTCCAGTCCGACCCGGAGGCTGCGCTGCTTCGCTGTGGCCCGCGAGATCTCGCATGCCGCCACGCCATCGACGAAGACATCGAGGCGCGCCTTGCGCCGGGCGTGGGGTTCGATGGCGGTGATGATCAAGTGTGCACTTCGCAGTTTGTGGTCGTGAGGCGTGTGGTTCAAAGGCAGAGGACGGAGCCGTCGACTCCGTCCTCCATCTTGGTCCTCAGCTGGTGGACGGGTGTGTCATTCCGGGGCTTCGGGGCCTTCGTCCAGGACGGCCACGCCTGCGGTGCTGTGGCCGTTCTTGCTGAACTCGGGCTTCACCACCGCCACCGGTACCGAAGCGGCGATGATCAGGTCCTCGATCTCGTGCGCCACGTCCGGGTTCTGCCGGAGGAAGTCCTTCGCTGCCTCGCGGCCCTGGCCCAGGCGCATATCGCCGTAGCTGAAGAACGCACCCATCTTCTTGACCACGTTGCTGTCGACGCCCAGGTCGACGATGTCGCCCTCGCGGCTGATGCCGCGGTGCTTGCCGCTGAACAGGATGTCGAACTCCGCCGTGCGGAACGGTGCCGCGACCTTGTTCTTCACGACCTTCGCCCGCACCCGGTTGCCGATGATGTCTGTCCCTTGCTTCAGCGACTCCGCGCGCCGCAGCTCGATGCGGACGGAGCTGTAGAACTTGAGCGCGCGGCCACCGGGCGTGACTTCCGGATTGCCGAACACCACGCCGATCTTCTCGCGCAGCTGGTTGATGAAGATGACGCTGGCGCGCGACTTCGCGATGACCGACGTGAGTTTGCGGAGCGCTTGCGACATCAGCCGCGCCTGCAGGCCGGGCAGCGAGTCGCCCATGTCCCCCTCGATCTCCGCCCGCGGCACCAGCGCCGCCACGGAGTCGACCACAATCACGTCGACCGCGTTGCTGCGGACGAGGGCATCGCAGATCTCGAGCGCCTGCTCGCCGGTGTCCGGCTGCGAGATGAGCAGCTCCGCGACGTTGATCCCGCACGACTCGGCGTGGTCCTTATCGAGCGCATGCTCGACGTCGATGTATGCGGCGACGCCACCGGCCTTCTGCGCCTGCGCGACCACGTGATAGGCGAGAGTGGACTTGCCCGCGCCTTCGGGGCCGTAGATCTCGGTGATGCGGCCACGGGGCAGGCCGCTGACGCCGAGTGCGAGATCGAGGGACAGGGAGCCGGTGGAGATGACCTCTACCTCGAAGTCCTTGGCGTCGCCCAGCTTCATGATCGCGCCGCGGCCGTACCGCTTCTCGATGTCGTCGAGCGCTTCCTGCAGAGCCTGGGACTTCTTCTCGTCGCTCATGTCCTGTGGCGCCATTTGCTGGCGCTTCTCGCTCTTGTCGTGCTTCGCCACGTCCGGCCTCCTGCCTCGAATTAGAACAAACGCTCTAGAACGCGGCTATGATAGGCCGGAGGCCACTCTACTGTCAAGTACATTTGTTCGAGAACGGCCTGGCGATCATTCGGCGTCATTTTACGCCTTTTCCCGGGCTCCTGCGTGGCCCTTGCCATTGTTATGGCTTCGACAGCCGGGCCGCCCCCAAGCGTCACGCACCGGGCATGCCGCGGCGCCTAGGATGCAGTCGAGACCCGGCCCGGGCAGTCTCGCTCCCCCGACCTGCCCGGGCCGGTGTTCCCCGCCCCCTGCCGGGAAGCGAGGCCAGCATGGAGAAGAGGGAGCATGCCATCCCTGGCATGCCAGCCGTGATCGACCGGCCACCCAACGCCTGGTGCAACCCGCGCGATGGTTGGCAGTCAACTCAGGAAGGACGCCCCCCGGGACACGTTGCCAACGCGATGGACGCGTGGCGGTCCCTGGCGCGCGGACCATCGCGAGACGGCGGACAACGGATACGTCGGGCGGAGGGAACCGAGCCGGCCGTGGCGCGGGGAGGCACGCGCCTGTTCGAGCGGCTCCCATCCCAACGCCAGATGTTCCACACGAGCGCCGGATCGTTCGTGCAGGATCGCGTTCTGGCGCGCTACCGGGAGGTCATGCGCGAGGAGGCGACGCGGCGTCAGCACCGGGAAGGCATGCGCCGCGCGGCGTTCATTGCGGCAGGCTTGCTCGCGACAGCGGGTGGCGCTGTCGTCGGATACAGGAAGACAGTGCACTGACGGATACGTCAGGTCAAGGAAGGAGGCCGACAGATGCAGTACAAACAGGACGACGTGCGGCACAGACCCGAGCCCGGACTTGCTGTCCTCAGCGACGACGGAAAGCGGCTGGGGACGGTGAAGGAGGTTTCGGGCAGCTACTTCAAGGTCGATGCGCCCATGCACCGCGATTACTGGCTCTCGGCCGAATTGATCCGCGCCGAGGATGACCAGGTGGTGGTTCTGGAGGTGCCCAGCAAGGAAGTGGGCGACCACAGGATGACTGAACCCGGCATCGAGCCGGAAGACGATCCCTTCCGCTCCATCCCCCGGATGCCCGTCATCAAGGATGAGGAGCTGGAAGAGCAGCGCGCTCGCATGGAGCGGGAGTTGGCGGAGCAAAGCCGCCGCATGAATCGGGGCGGTAGCACCAGCGGCCGGTAGCCGGACTACCCCTGCAGCAGGACGTCCAGCGCTGCCCGCAGTTCCGCAGCGCTCCTCACCTCGGCATCAGGTGCCTCGGCGTGCGAGCGAGGCTGCTGGGCGATGTGGCGCCCCGTGCGAAAGAGCACGGCCCGCATGCCCAGTAGCTTCGCCGGCGCGATGTCGTTGTCGATGCGGTCCCCCACCATGATGCAATCCTCTGCCGCCACGCCCAGGTCCTCGCAGCAGCGCAGGAAGAGGCGCGGGTCTGGCTTCAGATAACCATGCGTCCCCGAGACCTCTCGATGGTGGAAGTAGCCCCCGATACCGTGGCGATCGAGCACGTCGAGCGTTGTATGCGGCTGATTCGCCGCGAGTCCCAGCTTCAGACCTCGCGCGTGCAGCCACTTGATGACGGCGGCCATGCCATCGCGCAGCTCGAATGGCATCGCCCGGCCGTTGGCGCGCGCACGGAACTCGGCAAAGAGGCGTGCCGACAACTCCGCATCGCCTTCGGTCGCATGCCAGATGATGGCCGGATGCGCGTCGGGCGCGTACGAGTGCACGGCGAAATCGACAGCGGCCGCGTATCGCCGCGCCGTGACGGCAATGCCCGCACTCGCCAGGACGGCGACAATATCCGCATCGATAAGCCGCTCGTGCTCGATCTCCGTGTTGAGCGGCCCGCCGACGTCGAAGAGAACCGCGCGCGTCGTCATCGGCGCCGCAGCTCGCTGAGCAGGTGGATCTTCGAGAATGCTGGATGCACGGTGCGATACAGCGTCGCATCGGCGGTCCACATCTCGCAGCCGACGATGTCGGCGAGTGCGACGTAGAAAGCGTCGTAGATCCACTTGAGGTTGAACTGCGCCGCGATCTCCAACGCGCGCAGGGGCAACTCCGGCATGAACCTTGACTCCAGGCGTATGCCCGGCAACGCTGCCAGGGCAATTCGCGCGCTTTCCGGCTGCATCGTGCCAGCGTAGTAACGTTTGTAGATGGCGCTCGCCATTTCCGACGGCGTGTGCGGTGGAGCAATCAGCACGTCACCGCGTGCCAGGATGTCGTGCCGAAGGCGGAGAGCGATTATCGAGTCTTCCTCGCGCACCAGCCACTTCACGCCGACGCTGGCGTCGACGCAGACGGAGTCAGTCACAGGCTGGCCAGGTGCTCATCGCGTTCGTCGCGGGCCTCGTGGATGAGCTCGAGGGAGTCTCTAAACGGTACGCCTTCATTCTCCTCCGCTTGACGCGTGTGCATCTCCTCGATGCAGGCCATTAATTCGTCCTCCGTGAGGCCGCCGCGGAGAAGGCGCGCTTCCAATTCGCGCGCCCAATCCGAACCGGAAGCCGCGGCAACCGGCATGCGAGAAGGGGACGCGGGCACGAGATCGCGTCGGCGGATACGGATGTTGCGTGGACCGATGCGGACGACAGGGATCTGGCCGGCGGTGATCGAGCGACGGATGGTGGCCTTGCTGACGCGGAGGAGCGTCGCGGCTTCGGCGATGGTCAGATATTCGTGCTCAGCAGTGGTCATAGGTGATCATAGAGTAGCAGAAAGTATCATAGAGTAGCAAGAGAGCCATGGAAGGAGTCGCCGGATGAGCAGCATTGTGAAGCTCGAGCAGATTCAGGTTCGGACCCGGGGCATCGGGCACTTCGCCGAGATCACGCGCGAGATCGAGGCTTGCGTCGACCGAGCGGGGGTACACGAGGGCATCGCCCTGGTGCGGAGCCGCCACACGACGGCCGCCATCACCTGCAACGAGCCCGACCCGCGCCTGCACGAGGACATGCGGGACGCCGTGTACGACACCTTCCCGGCATCGCGCCGCTACCGCCATATCGAGGAGGGGCCGGAGAACGCGGTCGCGCACCTCGCGACCGCCATGCTCTTCGGAGAGTCGACCTGGGTCCCCGTGCGCGGCGGACGGCTGGACCTTGGGACGTGGCAGCACGTCTATCTCGTGGAGCTGTACGAGCCGCGAACACGGACAGTCGATGTGGCGGTGCTGGGTGAATGAGCGCGGCCCCCTGCTGCGCGGTCCCGCATGCTCGTAAGCAGCCTGTCCACCTATACTCGGGCACCATGAAGCCGTGCCTTCGCCTCATCGGGCTGCTCCTGCTCTCTCTTGCATGGGCAGGTGCCTGCTCCGGTGACGGCTCCACATCACCTACACCCGCCCCGACACCGACAGCGGCGCCCGCGCTCTCGCTCGCGGACGCATCCACGGGCGGGCCGTACGGCGTCGGCGTGATGACGCTGGAGCTGGTAGACGCCTCGCGTCCGACGGGCCCCAACCGCGACTACGCGGGCGCGCCGGATAGGAAGCTGGTGACGGAGGTCTGGTATCCGGCAGCGCCCTCGGCCGCGGAGCCTGAGGCGAAGGACGCGCCGGCCGAAACTTCCGGCGGGCCATACCCGCTCATCATCTTCGCGCACGGCTTCTCCTCGTTCCGGCGCCAGTCAGCGTCGTACGCCCAGCATCTGGCCAGCCACGGCTACGTCGTGGCCTCCCCAGATTTCCCGGGCAGCTTCATCGCGGCGAGTGGAGGCGCGCGGCTGTACGCAGTACTCGACCAACCGGCCGACGTCTCGTTCGTCATCGACGAGCTGCTGGTGCGGGAGGGCGAGGCCGGCTGGCCGCTGAACGGCGCCATCGACCACGAGACGATCGGGATGACCGGTCACTCCCTGGGCGGCCTTACGACGATGCTGACCGCCTACGGCGAGCGCCGCGATCCTCGCATCGATGCCATCCTCCCGATCTCACCCCCGGCGTGCTTCCTCCCCGACGACCTCGCGGAGGGAGTCTCGTTGCCGGCGATGATCGTCGGCGGGTCGAAGGAGCTGATCGTGCCGCCGTCGTGGATCCGCCAGGCGTACGAGATCGCGGCGCCGCCAAAGTACTTCGTGAGCATCATCGGCGCCGACCATATCCGCTTCGCCGATATCGATATCACGGACGACAAGCTCCCGAACGTCGTGGACCAGGCGTCGGGCGGGAGCAGGGTGGAGGACAGCGGTGTCATCCTCGAAGCGCTGGGCTCCGACGGGAGCCGGTGCCTGCAGCGTGATACCTCAACCGACGAGCTGATCTCGGGTGACCGCCAGCGCGAGCTCCTGCGGATCGCGGCGCTGCCGTTCTTCGATGCCTTTCTGAAGCACGACACGGCATCGATGCGCTTCCTACAGGAAACCCTGCCCACACAAGGCGGCATCCGCTTCGAGAGTGAGGGCGCAGAGTAATACGCGTCTCACCTCTCACCTCTCACTTCTCGCCTCCCGCCTCCCGCCTCCCGCCTCCCGCTTCCCGCTTCCCACCCCTCCAGCCCCGCCCCATACTCACCGCATGAAGGTCCACGATGCCGTCGTCATCATCACCGGCGCCTCCGCCGGCATCGGGCGCTAGACGGCGCTCGAGTTCGCGGGGCAGGGCGCACACGTCGTCCTGGTCGCGCGCCGCGAGGATCGCCTCCGTGAGCTCGCTGCGCACTGCGAGGCCCTGGGAGTGCGTGCGCTCGTGGTCCCAACCGACGTCGCCCGCACCGACGACGTCGATCGCATGGTGCGCGCGACGCTAAATGCGTTCGGTCGCGTCGACGTCCTGGTGAACAACGCCGGCTTCGGCTTCAGCGGCACCGTCGAGGAGACGACCGAAGCCGACATGCGCGAGCTGATGGACGTGAACTACTTCGGCGCCTTCAACGCCATCCGCGCCGTGCTCCCGCACATGCGGGCGCAGCGCCGCGGCCACGTCGTGAACGTGTCCTCCGTCGTGGGGAAGATCGCGTTCCCGTACCACGGCGCCTACTCGGCGACGAAGTTCGCGCTGGTCGGGCTTACGGAGTCGCTCCGGGGCGAGCTGACGGGCTCCGGCATCACAGC
>JACRBR010000117.1 GCA_016213125.1 Chloroflexota bacterium
CAGAACGGATCCGAGAGCGTCAGCGACACCTTGCGCCCCGCCTCGTGCGCGACGCGCGTGGCCTTCAGGAAGGCTTCCTTCGCGCGCGGCGGATCCCACAGGTAGCCCTCCAGGTAGGTGACCTTCGCCCCTGCGATGAGCGCTTCGTCGACGTCCTCCGGCCCCAGGTCCACGCCCGCGCCCAGGAACGTGCTCATGGTCCGCTGGGCGTCCGGCGTGACGACGATCAGGCACCGCCCGCTCGGCGATCCGCCGTTCGCCGGCGGCACGTCGTACGTAACGCCCGCCGCACGGATGTCGTGGCGGAACACGCGTCCCAGCTGGTCGTCCGCCACCTTGCCGATGTACGCCGCCCGGCCCCCCAGGGACGCCACGCCCGCGATCGTGTTGCCCGCCGACCCCCCCGACATCTCGATCGCCGGCGGCATCGCCGCGTACAGCACCTCCGCCCGCTCGGCGTCGATCAGCGTCATCGTCCCGCGATTCAGCCGCTGCTGCACGATGAACGTCTCGTCAACGTCCGCGATCACATCCACCAGCGCGTTTCCGATCGCGACGACGTCGTGCTGCGTCTCGGCCATCTGTCCTCCGCCTATATCCGACAGTCGTTGTCGCGACCCTGTGCTAGTATCCGTCAATGCTCCGCCGAACCCTCGTACCGCTCGTGACGATTGCCGTTGTCCTCGGCGCGGCGTGCGAGGTCACCGTCGACGACGACACACCTACACCTGCGGCGACGGCGCCGGTCGCCGCTTCGCCCGAAACGCCGCTTGTCACTTGCGCCCCGCCCTACCCGTCCGGGCCGCCGTCGGTCGATACGGTGTTCTGCGCCGACCCCGCGACGCTCCAGCCGGCGCCCGTCATCCGCATCGTCGATGGCGATACGATCCACGTCGAGATCGAGGGCCGCGACGAAACGGTTCGATTCTACGGCATCGATACACCGGAGCGGGGCGACCCCTGCTTCGCCGAGGCCACCGAGCGCACGCGTCAGCTCGTGGCATCCCGCGCGGCCCTCCGGCCCGATGCCCGGGAGCGAGATCGATACGATCGGCTGCTGCGTTATGTCTATACCCCGGAAGGCCTCAGCGTCGATGCCATCCTCATCGCCGAGGGCTACGCTCGCGCCTGGCGCGACGATGGCGCCCTTCGAGCTCCCCTGATCGCGCTCGAAGACCTCTCGCGCGCCTATCGCCGGGGTTGCTTATGGTCGGCAGACTGATTCGGGCTCCGCGAAAGCGAAGGTCGAGGCGTGACAGCGCCTTCAACCAGTGCTACGATGCCCCCGTTGGAAGCAGGTTCAAGGAGATAATCTAATGCGCAAATTCATGTTGCTCGCAGCACTCCCCGTCCTGATCTTCGCGTCGGTGACCGTCGCCTGCGGCGGCGGCGACAAGAAGACGGTGGACATCCCCGGCGGCGGGAAGATCTCGGTCAGTGACGACCTGCCCGGTGATTTCCCGGACGATTTCCCCAAGTACAAAGGCGCCAAGGTCCTGGGAAGCCTGAGCGGGAGTTCCGAGGGCCAGGAGGGCACGGTCGTCACCTTCGAGACCGGAGATGACATCGAAGATGTCCAGTCCTTCTACGAGAAGGAGTTCGAGGACGGCCCCTGGAAGAGCACTTCGACCGGCAGCTTCGGTGGCTCCGGCACCTTCGTCGCCGAGAAGGACGACAAGGCCGCGTCCGTCTTCATCGCGGAGTCGGACGGCAAGGTGACCATCCTCGTCACCTACGGCAGCAAGGCCGATCTCGGCCTCGACGACTCCTCCGACTCCGGCGACGATTCGTCAGACTCCGGCGACGACTCCGAGGACCCGACCCCGGACGACAGCGACTCATCCGGAGACGACTCCGGCGATAACGGCTCCGCCGAACTCCCTGACGAAGTCGACATTGACGACGACTACCCGGAGGACAAGATCCCACTGCCGGACGACGCGCGCGTGACCAGCAGCAGCTCCTTCTCCTCCAGCGGCACGCGGTCGCTCTTCGTCGAACTGTACGTGAAGCAGAGCGTCGATGACCTGGAGAGCTTCTACAAGGACAAGCTCGAGGCCGCCGGCTACACCGACTCGTTCTCATCGACGTCCGACGGCGAGGTGTTCCTCTCTTGGACCGATGCGGAAAGCACGACCGGTGCTGGCGTCATTGTCACCATCGGCAAGGCCGACGTCGACGGCTACAGCAAGGTCAGCCTGTCGATCACCGGCCCCGAATAGTAGGCTCACAGAACATCAGCCGTGAAACGGCCCCGGTCGCGCGACCGGGGCCGTTTTGTATGCTGACCGCATGACCACGATGCATATGATCTCCGTCGAGGAGGCGCTGGACCGCATCCTCGCGATCGTCCCGCTCCTCGCTCCGGTCGACGTCCCGATCCTCGAGGCGCTGGGCCAGGTGACCGCCGAGGACGTCGTCTCGCCGCTGGACATCCCCCCGCTCGACAACACCGCCATGGACGGCTACGCCGTGCGCGCGGCCGACACGACCGGCGCGTCGGACGCGTCGCCCGCGCAGCTGCGCGTCATCGGCGAACTCGCCGCCGGCTACCTCTTCGACGGCAGCGTGCAACCCGGTACCGCCGTCCGCATCATGACGGGCGCCCCCATGCCGCCCGGCGCCGACGCCGTGGTGCCGTTCGAGGAGACGGACGAGCCCTCCGGCCGCAACTTCGGCTCCTTCGCCAAGTCTCGCGACATCGTCGGCGTCCTCAAGCCCGCGGATCCGGGCGCCAACATCCGCTACGCCGCCGAGGACGTCCGCAAGGGGCAGCCCATCATCCCGCAGGGCGCGGCCCTGCACCCCGCCCAGATCGGCGTGCTCGCGTCGCTCGGGATGGCCACGGTGCGCGTCCATCGCCGCCCGGTCGTGGCGATCCTGAGCACCGGCGACGAGGTCGTCGAGCCCGGAGTGCCGCTGCGGCCGGGCCAGATCTACGACAGCAACGCCTACGGCGTCTCGGCAATGGTTCGTGCGAACGGCGGCATCCCGCGCCGTCTCGGCATCGCGAAGGACACCGTCGAGGCCCTCACCGCGCGCCTGCGCGACGGCCTCGACGCCGACATGCTCGTGACCTCGGCCGGCGTCTCACGCGGCGACTACGACGTCGTGAAAGACGTGCTGGCGAAAGAGGGCGAGGTCGACTTCTGGACGGTGCGCATGCGGCCGGGCAAGCCGCTGGCGTTCGGGGCCTTCCCGTCGGGCGATCGCCGCGTGCCGCACATCGGCCTGCCCGGCAACCCCGTCAGCTCCATGGTGTCGTTCGAGCTTTTCGGCCGGCCCGCGATCTTCAAGATGCTCGGCCGCTCCGACTGGCAGCGCCCCACCGTCCGCGCCATCGCCGACGAGGCGATCGCCAACGCCGACGGACGCCGCGTCTACGCCCGCGCGATCCTCACGCAACGAAACGGCGCCTGGCACGCCGCCCTCACCGGCCCCCAGGGCTCCGGCATCCTCACCTCGATGGCCCAGGCCAACGCCCTCGCCGTCGTCCCCGAACACGTCGCCGTCATCAACCCCGGCGACGAAGTCGACTGCCTCCTCCTCGACGACTGAGGCCGAGCCAGAGGCGACGAATGAATCGAGATTGGCGGGGGAGGCTGCTGAACAGTCCGGTGTCCACTGTCCACTGTCCCCTACGCCCTACATCTCCACGCCAAAGCGCGAGAAGCCGCCCGAGCTCTCGCTCCAGTTGAAGTCCACGCTCTCGACGCGCGCGAACCGGGGCCCTTCGTTCAGTGCGCGCAGCAGCTCCTCCAGCGCAGTCTCCTCGCCCTCCGCCACCACCTCCACCGACCGGCCGTCCTCGCCGTTGCGCACGTAGCCGGTCAGCGAGCGCGTGGCCGCCTCGTGCCGTACGAACTCCCGGAACCCCACGCCCTGCACCCGCCCCACGATGATCGCGTGCAGCCGCTGGCCCATGGCCTGCTCCCCTGCCCTCGCTATCGCGCCGCCGCTATTTGCGCCGCTACTGCGCCTTAAAGAAAGGCACCGCGAACTCGTTCTCCACCGAGCCGTCCTTCGCGCTGATCGAGTAAGCGGCGACCTCGTACTGTCCCGCCGGCAGCGGGCCCACGTCGAACGCCGTCGCCCAGTCGCCGCGCTCGGGCGCTCCGACCGTCTGAACCGTCTTCGTCGCCACCACGGTCCCCGTGGCGTCGCGCAGCTCCACTTGCAGCGACCCCTCGAACACGCTCGCCGTCCCGCTCGCCGTAACCACGGACTGCGCGATCGTGGTGACCCCGCAGCGAGGCGCTTCGACGACGATCGCCGGCAGGTCCGGCCTCACGCGCACGGGCCTCGTCACAACGTTCTCCTCGGACCCGTCCTTCGCGCTGCGGCTGAACGCCCTCAGCGTTACCTCCCGCTCGGACGCCGGCGGCGGGAAGGCCAGCGTCGCCGACCACGTCCCCGGCGTCCCGGTGCCGGACGTCGCCTGCACCTGCTGTTCGCACAGCACCGCCCCGCCGGGGTCCAGCGCCTGCAGGACGAGCGCCGCCTCGAACACATTGGCTTCGCCCGAGACCTCGAACGGCACCGAAACCTGTGCGTCGTTCTCCGGCGCATCGATCGTGATCGCCCCGCTCGGCGCTGGCGACGGCGTCGCGTCGTCAACGTCCCCGTCGCCCCCGCAGGCGCTCAGCACGAGCGCGCCCGCGGCTACGCTCATCCAGATCAGCCGGCGATAGCGAAGCGTCATTTGTTGCGTGTCCCTTCGTGCTTCATCGAACCCGCCGAGTATAACGCCGCGTATCGCTACGCCTGTTATGCTCCCCGGCGATGCGCATCGTCTTCATGGGTTCGCCCGAGTTCGCGCTCCCGTCGCTCCAGCGCCTGGCCGAGAGCGAGCACGAGGTCGTCGGCGTCTTTACCCAGCCCGACAGACCCACCGGCCGTGGACGCAGGCTCGCACCGCCTCCCGTAAAGGCGCTCGCGCTGGAATACGGTATCCCGGTCTTCCAGCCGAAGTCGATCAGCCGGCCCGACGCCGTCGACCAGCTCCGAGCCCTCGCACCAGATATCGGCATCATCGCCGCGTACGGCCAGATCCTGCGGCAGCCCGTCCTCGACCTGCCGCCGCTCGGCATCCTCAACGTCCACGCTTCGCTCCTCCCCCGCTGGCGCGGCGCCGCCCCCATCCCGGCGGCCATCCTCGCCGGCGATGCCGAGACCGGCGCCACCATCATGAAGGTCGTGCTCGCCCTCGATGCCGGTCCCATCCTCGCCTCGGTCCCCGTGACGATCACGGCAGCCGACACCACGGCCACCCTGATGCCGCGCGTCGCCGAGGCGGGGGCCGCCCTCCTGCTCGACGTGCTACCCCGTTACGCCTCAGGCAGCCTCCCCCCCGTCCCCCAGGACGACGACCACGCCACCTACTCGCCGCAGCTCACGAAGGAGGACGGCCGCATCGACTGGGCGGCCGAAACCGCTGAGCACATCGCCCGCAAGGTCCGCGCCTACAACCCCTGGCCCATAGCCTTCACCACCCTCGAAGGCCAGCCCCTCCGCATCCTCGAAGCTCGCCCCGCGGCGAAGGCACCAAACGCCGTCCGTCCCGGAACCGTCCTCGCGGGCGCGGGCAATGGCTTCCCCGTTGCGACGATCGACGGGGCGCTAGAGATCGTGGCGGTGCAGCCGTCGGGGCGGCGCGCAATGCCAGCGGAAGCGTTCCAGCGCGGAAAGCCGGGGCTTGCTGGCCGCCTGTTGGGCTAACGACTAGCCGAACGGCCAGGAGCATCCGCTGCATCCGGCGGAGCGTTCGGTCAGCAACTCACTCCGGGAACGCAAGCGCAGACGCTGGTAGCTGAACCCGACCAGATCTTCGTAGGACATCGTCGAGAGATCTGTGAAGCACACCGGCTGCTGGAGGCCGATCAGTTGATCGCGCAAGCGCTCGCGGTCCGCCGTACCTGTGGGTGCAATGGTGAGATACGGCCGGCCCTCGTGATCGACTGAAAGCGACTGGCCCGCCGCATCCCACGCCGCCGTGATGCGGTGCGCGTGCTTGTCGCTCGTGCCCACGACCGCGTCCGAGGTGGTCTCGAACGCGATGATCCCCCGGCCGTCGTACTGAACGAATACCGGCGGTGTGATCGCTCGCTCGCCTGCGCTCATCTGGCCACCGAACCTTATTCGCGATCGCCAGAAGACCTCTGCGTCCTCCGCGGCTCTGCGGTGAGCTCGTCGCTACCTCCGGCGGAACTCCCGCGCGATGGCGTCCGCCGCCAGGTGCACCATCGTCGGCCGTCCGTGCGGACACGTCCGCGGAGCCTCGCACCCCTCCAGCATGCGCAGCAGCTCCCGCTGCTCCGTTTCCGACATGCTCATCCCGGCGCGCACCGCGGCGTGACAGGCCAGCGACGCCGCGGCTCTGTGCGCGGAATCCTCCGCAGAATCATCACGCGCCATCCTGTCAAGAAGCTCCGCGATCCCACGCGGGACGTCACCTCCCGCCAGCGGTGACGGCACCGTCCGCACCACGAACGCCGCGTCGCCGAAGTGATCGATCTCGAACCCCAGCCCGGCAAGCGCCGCCGCGTGTTCCGACAACAGCGCCCGCTGCGTGGCCCCCAGCTCGACCGTAAGCGGCTCGAGCAGCGCCTGTACCTCCGGCCGCCCCGCCCGGACCGACGACAGGAAACGCTCGTACAGGACGCGCTCGTGCGCGGCGTGCTGGTCGACCAGGTACATCCCATCCGGTCCCTCGGCCACGACGTAGGTCGCGTTCACCTGCCCCACCGGCCGCAGCAACGGCAGCCTCTCCGCCATCGTCCCCGCCGATGGAGCGCGGGCGCCCTCGCCCGCGTATGGCAGCGCCGCCTCCGGCTGTGCATCGCCCGCCGCGGCAAATCCATCGTCTCCACCGCCACGCGCCCGATCGAAACCGCTCGCAGCCGGCGACGGCATCGGCATCTGCACCGGCCGCTGGGTCAGGAACAACGGCGGCCGATCACTCATCGCGGGCTCTGCGGCCCCCCACACGCCCGCCGACGCCGCCGGCATCATGCCCCGGTCCGCGATCGCCCGCCGCACCGCGCGCTGCAGCGATCCGAACACCGCGCGCTCGTTGCGCAGCCGCACTTCCGCCTTCGTGGGATGCACGTTCACGTCGACCTCGTCCGGCGCCACGCTGATATTCAGCACGGCCACCGGACGGCGGCCCACCGGCAGCATCCCCTGATAGGCTTCTTCCACCGCGAACGTCAGCGCGCGGTTCTTCACCCA
>JACRBR010000119.1 GCA_016213125.1 Chloroflexota bacterium
CCGTCCGGGCGTGCTCTCCGCCCAGATGCGGCCGCCGTGCTCCTCGATGATGCCGTAGCTGATCGTGAGGCCCAGGCCGGTGCCGTCGCCCGCGTCCTTGGTCGTGAAGAACGGATCGAAGATGCGGCGCAGCGTCTCCTCGCTCATGCCCGGGCCGCTGTCCTGGAACGAGGCCAGCACGACGCCGGGGCGGATTATGCGCGTCGTGATGCGCAGCGTGCCCTCGGCGCTCTCCTCTTCGGTCGTGCGCATGGCCTGTTCGGCGTTGATGATGATGTTCAGGAACACCTGCAGCAGCTGGTTCGTGTCCACCATCGTGTCCGGCAGCGCCGGATCCAGCTCCTGCACGACGTCGATGTTCCGTACGCGCAGGTCGTAGTTGCGCAGGTCCAGCACGCGCTCGATCAGCGAGTTGATGTTCGCGGACTCCTTGCGGGCCTCGCGTCGCCGCGCGAAGGTGAGCAGGTTGGAGACGATTTTCGAGGCCCGGTCCGCCTCCTGATAGATCGTCTGGACCTGCTGCCTCACCGTGGGCTCCAGGTCCGTCTTCATCAGCAGCAGCTGGGCGAACCCCATGATGCCGGTCAGCGGGTTGTTCAGCTAGTGCGCCACGCCCGAGACGAGCTGGCCGATGCTGGACATCTTCTCCGACTGCAGGAGCCGCTCCTGCACCATCTTCGTATGCGACCGCTGGGTCTCGATCTCCTCGAAGGCCCGGGAGGCATCGCTGGCCATGGCGAAGAAAAGGCGGCGCTGCTCGGGGGTCAGGGGCTTCGGGCAGCTGACGCGCAGCAGGCCCCGGACGGCCCCGTTCATCACGAGCGGGGCGTCCTCGTATGCGTCGGGCTCCCCGATGGGCGCGTCCGTTGCGCCGGCCAGGGGGATGACCTGGGGCTCGTCGCTGGGCCAGGCCGCGTGGTCGGCGCCCGCCAGCTCGACGAAGGCGGCCAGCGACTGGACCTGCAGCCCCTCCAGGACCGCGGGCGTCACCTTGCCCGTCGTGAACACCGGCACGATGTGGCGGCCGTCTTCGCACACCACGGCCACGGCGACGTCGAACCCGAGCGCATAGCGCATGGCCTGGACGACAGTCGTGAGCAAGGGGATCATCGCCGCGATTATACGTGACCCCGAGACGCGGCGGCCATGCCGCGGCCATGCCGGCGGCTATTCGGGCGCGCGTGAACGGTCGGGCAGAAGAACGGTGTCAGAATCGTGACATAAAACCGTCCCGTCGGCCCTTCAGATGTCGCGATCTCGCCCGATGTAAACAATCGGGGTTTGCTCCTCTGCCTGTCGGGACATGCCGCATGGGGCGGGGACTCCATTCGCCTCAATACTGCGCCAGGAAAGAACGCTCGAGGTCGCACGAGCTTACGTCTCGCTGGGAGGGGAGATGGTACAACCACCGCGCGCCACAAAGACGCGTACCAGCACGAGGCGGCAGCGGCCGGCTCCGTCCAACATCCCCGGCCAGTCCGAGGAGGACGATCCCTACTCAGAAGTCAGCCTGACCAAGGTGATCCGCGACTACATGCCCCTGGTCAGGCATGCGGTGAATCGAATCGCCGTCGGCAGCACCAACGGCGGCATCCTGGGCTACGAGGACATGGTGTCCTACGGGGTCCAGGGCCTCATCGAGTCCTACTACACCTTCGACCCCGATAAGGGAGCCAAGTTCTCGACCTACGCGCTTCCCCGCATTCGCGGCTCCATCCTGGACGCGATCCGCGCCACCCACCCCCTCCCGCGCTCGCTGCAGAAGTTCGGCAGCGACCTGGAGAAAGCGACAGCGGCGCTGCACGTGAAGCTGAACCGCGCGCCCACCCGCGACGAGCTGGCGCAGCACATGGGCATCGACGGCCGCGACTTCATGGCCTCCCTCCGCACCAGCAACGTGCGGGTCGTCTCGTTGGACAGCCTGGCGGAGACCGCCGCCAACGGCGCGAGCGAGAAGCTGTGGGAGATGGCCGACGACGACCCCAACATCGACCCCGACTCGGTCGCGGAGGAGACGATGGTCCGCGC
>JACRBR010000123.1 GCA_016213125.1 Chloroflexota bacterium
TATCGCGACGGGCGCTGGGAGAACATCCCGGTGGAGGCAGACGGAAGCGGCCTCCGCGTCAGCATCGACCACTTCTCCAAGACCACTTCCGCCTTCCTCAAGGCGGCGGAATGGGTGGTAGCCGAGAAAGTCCCACCGGAATGGAAGCCCCTCCATCGGGCGGCCGTGGAGGCCGCCGACGCCAAGACGAAGCAGTTCTACGGCGTCGGCGAGCGCTCAACACGCAGCCACGACGACATGTGCCGCGAGTTCAAGGACGTGCTGGCCCGTTACCTGGTGAACCCCGCCCCTGGCGCCACCACAGTTCCTGCGGACGCCCCGGGCCTTGTCGCACTGTCCGGCTACCTGAAGCACGGCGATGCCCCCAGCGTTGATGCCAAGCGCCCGCTCGAGGGAATCACAACGCCCGGCGGGGGTGTAACAAACAAGCGCCAGGTCGACGCCTACTACTGGGAGAAGACCGCGGCATCGATGGACGTCATCCGGTCTCGGATGCGGGAGAGTGGTCGCCGCCTCTCCCCCGCTGAGGTCCTGGGTATCGCCATCGACGCGAACAGCGGGAACATACCGCTCGGCGTACTTGCTACGCACAACTTCCTGAAGGACGCGACCTATCAGGGCCGGTCTAATGGCGATCCGCGACCTGAAGGCAACTGGACTCCCGCCGACGTCGTGAACGTTGACAGCAGCCACGCGGAGGTCGCAGGCATGATGCAGCCCTGGCGCACAGGGGATCCCTGGTCGCCGAAGGGCCGCTACGACAAGATGGGGCCCATCTATCACATGTTTGCAACGATGACCGCCTCAACCTGGCATACCAGCTGGTTCGGCCGCGTCGCCGAGAACGGTGAGGGATTCCTGCGCTTCTTCGGCATCGGCTCCGATGTCTACGACCCCGAGAAGGGCGCCGCGGACACCTGTGGCCGCATGATCGGCGACTGGATAAAGGACCCGCAGCCCATCGCCTACTTTCAGCCGATTGACGAGCCCGTTGCCATCGACAAACCAGTCGCGCTTACGCTCATCATCCGGGGCCTTGAGGGGCAGAACAGCATCACGTTCCGCGTCACGGAGGGGGAGGCGGATCTCGCCAAGTCCGTGCTGCAGGCCGACCCCGAGAAGTCAGGCTCGGACTGCGAGAAGATAGGGCGTGAGCTGGTTTGCGGGAACACGGTAACGCTCACGAAGGAAGGCCGCACACGCATCGAGGCCAGCACCAACGACAGTCTTGCGAGCGTCGTCCTGGAGCCGGCGCCTCCCCGGAGCCTGACCCTGGTGGAGCAAGTCATTACGCGCGGCGCCTGTGAAGTGGACGAGGGCAACGTGCGCGCGGGTAGTCCCTTCACCCAGCGTTGCGAATACACCATCGCGCTGAGCCTGCGCTACAGCACGGACCTGCCACCCTTGCGCATCTTCTGTGGCATCGGCCCGCAGTCAGGCGAGACCACGGTCTCGGCGCCATCCGGAGCCGTCAACATCAGTGTGCAGTTCTCCATCCTCGTCCAGCCCGGCGTCGGGCGAGTGATCTCACCTTCCAGCTGCTTCCTGGAGGGTCCATCTGAGAACAGGATAGCCACGCTCAGTCTGCAGACCACGCTACCTGGCCCCTGAACTGCGCCGACGCCGATGAGAGGCTGCGTGTCAGCTGACCCGCTACCGCAGGTCCTGCAGCAGCTCGCGGGCGATGCGGCGCTCGTCCCACGGCCAGTGCGTGTTCCCGATGACGATCGACTGCTCCGTACCCTTGCCCGCCAGCAGCACCGTGTCGCCGCGGTTCGCGCGCTTGAACGCGATCTCGATCGCCTGCCGCCGGTCCAGCTCCCGCTCGTACCGCCGGAACCCCGCGCCCTTCAACGCCCCCTCGATTTCGCCGATGATCACGTCCGGCACCTCGCCGCGCGGGTCCTCGTTCGTGATCACGGCGAAGTCCGCCGCCTCCGCCACCGCCCGCGCGATCGTTCGCCGGCGCCCGGGGTCCCGCTCGCCCGCCGCCCCGAACACCACGATGAGCTTGCCCGGCGTGATCGGCCGCAGCATCCGCAGCACGTTGCGCATCGCCTGTTCCGTCGAAGCGATGTCGACGACCACCCGGAACGGCTGCTTCTCGTCGATCAGCTCCCTGCGCCCCGGCACGCCCGGGAACGACTCCAGCGCGCGCACCGCCGCCGCAAACTCCGCGCCCTGCGACACCGCGGCGGCCACCGCGGCGATGCAGTTCGCGGCGTTGTACTCGCCCAGCAGCCCCACGCGCGCGTCCACGTCCTCGCCGAACATCCGCACCTTGAACGTCATCCCGAAGCCGTCCTGGCGCACGTCCCGCGCCGTCACGTCGGCCTTCCTGTCGATGCCGTAGCTCACCACCGGCACTGTCGCGATGCCCTTCATGTACTCCGATACCTCGTCGTCGGCGTTCAGCACCGCCGCTTTCCCGAACCCCTTCTCCACCGTCTCGTTCAGCATGCGGAACAGGATCGCCTTCGCGTCCCGGTACTCCGCCATGCTCCCGTGGTAGTCCAGGTGGTCGGGGGTGAGATTCGTGAACACCCCCACGTCGAACTCGCACTCGTCGATGCGGTGCAGATCCAGCCCGATGGACGACGCCTCCACGACCGCGTACCGCCCGCCGGCGTCGCGTATCTGCGCCAGGTACCGCTGCACCTCGTTCGCCTCCAGCGTGGTCATGTGCGTGGCGTTCATCTCGACTGCCCCGCCCACGCCGAACTCGACGCTGCTCAGGTATCCGCAGCGGAGCCCGGTCTCGTTCAGCACGTGCGCAATGAGGTGCGACGTCGTCGTCTTGCCGTCGGTGCCCGTGACCCCGATCATGCCCAGCCCGTGCGCCGGATGGCTGTAGAAGCCCGCCGCCGCCTCCGCCAGCGCCACGCGCGCGTCCGGCACGGCGACGAAGGCGACGTCGTCGGACACGTACTTGGACCAGGAGCGCTCGAGGTCCTCCTGCACGACGACGTACCGCGCCCCCCGCTCGATGGCATCGGCGATGAAGGTGTTGCCGTCCAGCGCCAGCCCATGGATGGCGACGAACACCGCGCCGGGCTTCGCCTTCCGGCTGTCGTGGCAGACGATCGTAGCTTCGTAGGGGGATCCCGAGACCACCCGGGCGTTCGAGAGACCGGCGAACCAAGTGGGGATGTCTCGCGTACGCGTGGTCACCCTTCGATTGTATCCGGTTCAGGGGTTCCCGGGCGGGCCGAAGATCATTAAGAGGGCGTTAGGGTTCCCTGAAAACGCGCTGCGTCGTCCCGCTGTGCCCGCGACGCACACACGCCACCCTGCGCCAGAGCGGAGATTCCATGCCCGCGCTCGCCGCCCCTCATCGACAAGAACCCGAGGTCCGGGCACAGCGCCCGGCCCTCCCGCCCCTCGACGCCCCCGACTGGCTCACCCTCCACCAGGCCGCCTGCGAGATGGGCGTCTCGCCCGCGACCGTTCGCCGCATGGTCCGCGAGGGAAGGCTGCAGAACCGGATGGTTCCCCATCGCGGCGGCTTCGCGTACCTGGTGCTCATCCCAGGATCCCGCCACGGCGCCATGAAGCAACGCGAGGGTAAGCGCCACCGCCTCTGGCTCATCAGGAGCAGCCGCGAACAGGACTCGAGCGACTCCGCGAGCATGGACGACCCCCAGGCAGTGATCGCCAGCCTCGAGCGCCAGGTCGACCAGCTGTCGCACGCCCTGTCGCGGGCCCTCCGCACCCGCCAGAAGGCTCTACCCGCCGGCGTAGGCGACCCGGGCGTGAATCCTCACGATCCGTACGCGCGCTATCGCTGGGTCGCGCGCCGCCCGCGGTGGTGGCCCTTCTCATAGCCGATCCGCACGTGAGCGCTCTGGCCGGTTAGTAATGGTCGGATGTGCCGGGTGGACCTACTCCATCGCGGCACGCGCGGCTATACTCGGCCTGCGTCGAATAGCGCGCTCCACGAGCACGTCCGGGCCCGCTTGCGGGCCTTTGTTATGCCCGAGAACGGCGCGAGCGATGATGCCGCGCCATCGAATCAAGAGGAGGTCGTATGTCCGCGCGTAAGAAGGTGACGGTCGTAGGCGGCGGTATGACGGGCGGGGCGATCGCCCAGCGCCTCGTCGAGATGAACATCGCCGACGTGGTGATCCAGGATGATCCGCAGTTCGCCGGGACCCTACACCAGGGCAAGGCGCTGGACATGACGCAGTCGGCGTCATGGCTTGGCTTCGAGTCCAAGATCACGGGCTGCGACGGCTGGGACGAGACCGCGGGCTCCGACGTCATCGTCGTGACGGCCGGCGCGCCCCGCAAGCCGGGCATGAGCCGTGAGGACCTGCTGAAGGGCAACGCCGACATCGTCCGCGCGAAGGTCGAGGCGGCTGCGAAAGCCTCACCGAACGCCGTCATCATCATCTTCAGTAACCCCATGGACGCGATGTGCCACACGGCCCTGCAGGCATCCGGATTCCCCCGCGAGCGCGTCATAGGACAGGGCGGGGCGCTCGACACCGCCCGCTACCGCGCCTTCCTGGCGATGGAGACGGGCGTCTCGGTCCGCGACGTGCACGCGTACGTGCTGGGCGGCCACACCGATACGACGATGGTGCCCATCGTGTCGCAGGCCCGGGTCGGTGGCCTGCCGTTGACATCGCTGCTGTCGCAGGAGAAGATCGAGGCGCTGGTCGCCCGAACGATGCGGGGTGGCGCCGAGATCGGCGAGCTAATGAAGGTCTCGAGTGCCTACTACGCCCCGTCGGCCGCGACGGTGCAGATGGTGGCGGCTATCCTCCTCGACCAGGATCGCCTCATCCCGAGCGCGGTACTATGTAAGGGCGAGTACGGCATCCAGGACATCGTCTGCGGGGTCATGTGCCAGCTCGGAGCAGGTGGCATCAAGAAGACGCTCGAGATGCCCGTCAGCGACGACGAAAAGGCCCGGATCCAGAAGGCAGCGGCGGCCACGAAGGAACTTATCGCGCTCATGTAGGTTCGAAGCTCACCGCGGAGCCGCAGAGAGCGCAGAGGTTTATTGGAATTCTTGTTGAGGCGTCGGCGGCGCTATCGCAAGGATGGCGAGGTGGAGACATGGTGACGGACACGGCGACTAGCGTGCGGGAAGTACACGTCGACGCGATCACGAAGGCCGTGGCCGAGCTGTGCGAAACGGCGACGCACGAGCTGCCCGCGGACGTCGTCGCCGGGCTGAAGAAGGCCGAGGCCAGCGAGACGTCGCCTCTCGGCAAGCAGGTGTTGATCGAGATCCTCGAGAACGTGGATGTGGCCAAGCGCGACATGATCCCGCTCTGCCAGGACACCGGCACGACGGTCGTGATGGTGGAACTGGGCCAAGACGTACACATCGTGGGCGGAACCCTGCGCGATGCCATCAATAAGGGTGTGTCAAAGGGCTACACGGAGGGGTACCTGCGCGCTTCGATGGTCGATCACCCGTTCTCGACGCGCGTTAATACGAAGGACAACACGCCGGCCGTCATCCACACGGAAGTCATCCCCGGCGACAAGCTCGGCATCACGGTCGTGCCTAAGGGCGGCGGCTGCGAGAACATGACCAAGTTCCAGATCATGCTCCCGTCGCGCGGCAAAGAGGGCATCACCGAGTTCGTCCTGCAGACCATCGAAGAGTCAGGTGGGAATCCGTGTCCGCCGCTGGTCGTCGGCGTGGGCGTCGGCGGCTCATCCGAGTACTGCATGTACCTGGCGAAGAAGGGCATCACGAGGCCCGTGGGCCAGCCCAGCGCGGATCCGGAGACGGCGGAGTTCGAGAAAGAGCTGCTCGAGAAAGTGAACGCGCTCGGCGTCGGGCCGCAGGCGGTAGGCGGCACGAACACCGCGCTCGCCGTCAACATCGAAACCTACCCGACGCACATCACGTCGCTGCCCGTCGCCGTGAACCTGCAGTGCCACAGCGCCCGCAGCAAGCACGCGGAACTGTAGTGAGCTGGATCGCCCGTTAGCGTTGAGGTGCCGTGTGACCAGCGAGGTGCCTTCGGTTGATGCGGTCGCGGGGGAGCGATATCGGGCGGCGACGCCGTCCGATATCGATGCGCTCGTCACGATGATCAACGCGGCCTACCGCAAGGCGGAGTCAAACGTCTTTCCCAGGACGACGCGTACCGAGCGTGTCGGCATCTCGAACATCCTCCCGCAGATCACGGTCGCCGAGCGTGACGGGCGGCTGGCGGGCTGCATACACATCACGACGGCCGCACCTGATGCGCACTTCGGCCTGCTGGCCGTCAACGTTGACCTGCACGGAGGCGGCTTGGGCTCGCGGCTCATCGCCCACGCGGAGCTGATGGCCCGGGAAGCCGGCTGCCTACGAATGTGCATCGAGGTGGTGAAGGAGGGTATACCCGGGCGCGTGCCGTTCTACGAGCGGCGCGGCTATCGCGTCGTGGCGGAACACAGCGGCCAGGAGTGGAACGGCGGCGCCGACTGGGGCGCGGCAGGCGACTGGCACATGGTCGAACTGGAGAAGCCGCTGACATGACGGAGGAGCACGTCCGAATCGTGCGTCCGCAAGAACGCGACGCCGCCACAGCGCAGACGCCGGGCATGTCGCGCGTAGCCGGTGTTTCGGCGAATAAGTGTGGATCGTCGTCGGTCTGGATGGGCGAAGTAGTGACCGAGCCCGGGTTCCGGTCGGGAGCACATCACCACGGCAACGTAGAGAGCGCGATCTACGTGCTGCGCGGGACCTACCGGTTCCGCTGGGGCGGCCAGCTGCAGCACAGCGCTGAGGGCGGGGCGGGCGACTTCATCTTCGTGCCGGCACGCGTGTTGCATCAGGAGATCAATACGTCCGCCACCGACCCACTGGTGCTCGTGCTTGCGCGCGGATCGCAGGAGAACGTCGTGGTGAACGTAGAATTGCCGGAGGCAGTAGAGAGCTGAAGCGCGAGCACGGCGCGCGGTGCGGATTACGACGGGTCGCGTCACAATGAGGCGCCCGGAAGGCGAGGAGAACGAAAATGCCTATCACGAAGGTCGACGGTGAGATTCGCGCGGAGCCCCCGTTCAGCGATGACGACATCGCGCAGTTGCGCGTAGGCGACCACGTGCGCTTCTACGGGACAATGTACACGGCACGGGACGCGGCGCACCGCCGCATGATCACGGCGCTGTCCGAGGGCAAGGCGCTGCCCATCGACGTGAAGGGGCAGATCATCTACTACGTGGGGCCATCGCCGGCGCGTCCCGGGCGCGTCGTTGGCTCCGCCGGTCCGACGACTTCGATGCGTCTCGACCCCTTCACGCCCGCGTTGCTGGACCAGGGCCTGAAGGTCATCATCGGCAAGGGCGGCCGCGGCAGCATGGTGAAGAAGTCACTGCAGGACCACAAGGCCGTGTACCTCTTCGCCATCGGCGGAGCCGGCGCGCTACTGTCGAAGACCATCAAGAGCCTCGACGTCGTCGCGTACGAGGACCTGGGCACGGAGTCGATCAAGAAGCTGGAAGTCGAAGGGTTTCCGGCGATCGTCTGCTGCGACATGTACGGCGGCGACCTGCTGCTCGAGGGCAAGGAGCAGTACCGCGACCAGAAGGTACTCGGCGCCTACCAGTCCGTACCACCCGCCGAGAAGGCAGGCTGATGGCCTCGGAACTCCACGACTACCTGCGCCGCGAGCTGAAGGCGATGCACGGCCTGTACGAGCACGTGACCGCCGACCTGACGGACGAGCAGGCGAACTTCGTGCCGGCCAACGGCCACCAGAGCCTCGCGTTCTGCCTCTGGCATTACGTGCGCACGGAGGACAACGCGATCCAGTTCGTTATCCAGCGCAAGCCCACCGTGTGGATGGAGGGCGGCTGGCCGGAGAAGTTCGGCCTCGATAGCAAGTCCCAGGGCACGGGCTTCACCGACGACGAGGCCCGCGACTTCCGCATCAACGGCATCGCGGACTTCCGAGCGTACATGTCAGACGTCTTCAAGCGCACCGAGGACTTCGTCCGGAACCTGACGGACGACGAAGCGGCGCGCCAAATCACGGTGAAGCCACTTGGCGAGATGTCGATCCTGACCGCGATCAGCGGCCTGTGCATGACACACGGCTACCGCCACCTGGGGGAGATCGAGTTCGCGAAGGGGCTCGTTACGGCGCGGGGTGGGGCGACGATCTAGCGGCCTCGACTGCGTCGGGCCTAACTCGATTCGGGTGCTTTCGCGGGCGCGGCGTGGTCGTGGATGTGGCCCTCCTTGGCGTGCTGTTCTTCCTCAACGTCCACGTTGTAGTCATGGCTGTGGGTCATCTCGTTGTGATTGTGGTCGTGGGTGTGCCAGTACGTGCGATGCTCCCACTCCGTCAGCAGACCGCCGCCATGGTGGTGTGAGACGTGGTAGTGATCGTGGATATGCACCCGCGAGTCATGCGTGTGGGTCGCCTGCGTCCCTCTGCCTTCTACGGTTTGTGTCGTCATAGGTACAACCTCCGGTCGTGCTATCAGCCCCACTATCGCGCCTGCGTCCGTGGCGACGGGCGTAGATCGCGGGCAGCGGCGTTACGGTTCTATCTCGAACCTTCGTGCCCGATGTCCAGCGGGACGGTACGCTTCCGCCGCATGTTTCTACTCCTCGACGGCAACAACCTGGCGTGGGCGGGCTACTACGGACTCGAGCGGGCGATGAAGCCGGAGGACGCGGAGCGGCGGCGCCGTGTCGCGCTGCTCGGGCTCTCGTCCATGGCGCTGGGCGCGATCGCGCGCGCGGGCGAGCCTCCGACTACGGCGACGGCGAAACCCGGCGGCCAGGCGTCGCTGTTTGATGAGCGGCCATCCGCCGCAACGGCACGGGCCCGTGCGATCTCTCGCGTTGCCGTGTGCTTCGACCAGGGGCGTCCGCTGCGGCGCCGCGAGCTGTTCCCCTCGTACCAGACCGGCCGCGAGGGCGACCCAAAGTTCATCGAGCACGAACCCACCATCCTCGCCGCGATCGACGAGTTCGCGGAGATGTGCGCGGCCATGCTGCCCGTCGAGGTTCTGCGCGGCCCGAACACCGAGGCCGACGACCTGATCGCCGGCCTCGTCCATGACCACCAGAATGTCGAAAAGCGCATCGTCTCCACGGACCGCGACTTCCTGCAGCTCGTCGGGCCGAGGACGACGGTGTACGCACCGGTGAAGAAGATCGTCATCGGCGAGGACAACTTCGATGCCGAGGCCATGCCCAGGACTTCGTCCGGCGAGACCGTCACCTTCCCCCGCGCGCGATTCCTCGACTATCGCGCCCTGACCGGCGACCCCTCGGACAATCTGCCCGGCGTGCTCGGCATCGGCGCGCTGTCGGCGGCGAAGCTGCTGGCGGCCGGTGACCTCGACGGCTACTTCGGGAAGCCCGAAGCGGTGCGTACGGCGCTCGGGCGGAAGTCCGTTGCGGTAGAGGCGGCGTTTGCCGACGGTGCGGCAGAGGCGATCGTCGCACGGAACCGGACGCTGATGGACCTGCGGCGGGGCGCGCCGTGCTGGGACGACCTGCCGTCGTACACGACCAGCGGCCGCTGGGACCGCCCGGCTTTCGAGGCTTGGCTGGACGAGCAGAAGATCACGTCGGTCGAGCGCGGGCCGCTGCTGGACCGGATGGATTCGATGGCGAGCCCGCACGTCAAGGCTTGAGGACGGCGGCCGGCGGCCCGCCGTAATGCTCCTGAGGGCGCATCCGTTCAACTGTCTGGGGGTTCTCGCCTCAAGGGCGCGAGTGCCTATAATTTGAGGCGCCCCTCCACGGGCGAAGGTCATCGGGCCGAGATGCGAGTTACATGGGCAAGGTAGTTCTCGCGGACAAGATCGTAGCCGCCGGCGTAGCGCTCGCCGGCGCAGTTTTCGTCCATTGCAGTTGACCCACACGCCCGGCATCGCCCGGGCGTACGTTTTGGCCGCGGACGCGGTTCGCGGCGCGACATCACGGAGTCGACGATGACCACAAAGTTCGTTTACCTGTTCCACGAGGGGCACAAGGACCAGAAGGACCTGCTCGGCGGCAAGGGCGCGAACCTGGCCGAGATGACCAACCTGGGCCTCCCGGTGCCGCCCGGCTTCACGATCACGACCGAAGCCTGCAACGCATACACAAAGCTCGGCATGCAGCTGCCCGAAGGTCTCATGGACGATGTCCGAGCAGCGCTGGCGACCGTCGAACAGTCCGCGGGCAAGAAGCTGGGCGATGCCACCACACCGTTGCTGGTGTCCGTGCGTTCCGGCGCAAAGTTCTCGATGCCGGGCATGATGGACACGGTGCTGAACCTGGGCCTCAATCCGAACACGCTGCAGGCGCTGGCTGCGGAGTCCGGCGACGAGCGCTTCGCGTACGACGCTTATCGCCGCTTCGTGATGATGTTCTCGGACATCGTCCTGGGCCTTGAGCGCAAGAAGTTCGACCGCGTGTTCGATGAGGCCAAGCAGCAGGCCGGCGTCAAGGAGGACTGGCAGCTCGAGCCGGCCGCACTCAAGGGCGTGGTGGAGAAGTTCAAGGCGCTGGTGAAAGCCGAGACGGGGAACGCCTTCCCTGAAGAGCCGATGCAGCAGCTCGAGCTGGCGATCCTCGCTGTGTTCAACTCCTGGAACAACGAGCGCGCATTCCGTTACCGCGAGATCGAGAAGATCCCGCACGACCTGGGCACCGCCGTCAACGTGCAGACGATGGTCTTCGGGAACATGGGCGACACGTCCGGCACGGGCGTGGCCTTCACGCGCGACGCTTCCACGGGCGAGAAGAAGATCAGCGGCGAGTACCTGATTAACGCCCAGGGCGAAGACGTCGTCGCCGGCATACGGACGCCGTCGGACATCGGGCAGCTCGAGCGAGAGAATCCGCCGCTGTACAGGCAGTTCGCGGACATCTGCAACACGCTGGAGCAGCACCTTCGCGAGATGATGGACGTGGAGTTCACGTTCGAGAAGGGTCGCCTGTACTTCCTGCAGTGCCGCGTCGCGAAGCGA
>JACRBR010000124.1 GCA_016213125.1 Chloroflexota bacterium
ATCTGCGATCGGCTCCTCGCACTGCCCGACGACACGATCGTGCTGCCGGGACACATGGACCAGACGACGATCGGCCACGAGCGGCAGCGCAACCCGTACGTGCGCATGGAGCTGGCCAAACGGGCTGGCGGCTAACGGGGTGGCGGGCTATCGCTTTCGCCGATGGCTTCTACGTAGTCGCCAGTAAGCTCGCTCGCGTCCTCGCTACCCTCGACCTCCTGCTTGAGGTTCGATAGCCCCTGCACGATCACCATCTCCAGGGCGTGACGCCGGGGGCCAAGCGTCGCGAGCTGAAACAGCACATAGCGCCACCCGTGGGGCACCAGGGTGGCGGTCACTTCCACATGCTCAGGCTTCTCGTCGATCCTGTACGTCAGGTAACAGGGGACGCCCCCGATGGCGACATGCAGCTGGATCATGCGATCGCGTTCGCGCTCCAGCACCTGGAACACATCCCCTTCGTGCGCGGAGGCGGAGGCGATGTCGCGTTGCAAGGCACTGTAGATGTCGCTCGGCGACGCGTGCATGGCAAAGGCCTTCTCGATAGACACGGCAACTCCAGTGCGAGATTCGTGGTGGCCTTTTCGGCGCTGCTCCACACATAATACGCGGGCGCCCGGGCCGCGCCGCAGTGGGAGAGCATGCGACGACGAACAGCCGCGACGACCATAGCGCTTCTGGCGGCGATCTTCATCGCCGCGTGCAACGACTCACCCACGCAAACGGCGACCGTCACGCCCGCTTCCTCTCCCGGCGATGCTGTGACCGTCGAACCGCGCGAACCCATCGTCATCGGGGTGTCGGTCGCGTTGTCCGGGGACCAGGTCGTCGTAGGCGAGGACCTGGCGAACGCCGTCGACCTGGCGATAGCGGACTTCAATAGGCCGATACGCGGCCACGCGATCGCGAGCCGGCGCGAGGATGACGGCTGTAACGATGCGGAGAAAGCGAGCGCGGCGGCCAAGGTGCTGGCGGCGACATCGAACGTCGCCGGCGTCGTCGGCCCCATGTGCACGACCGGCGCGCAGGCGGCGAACGACGTGTACGAGTCGGCGGGCGTCATTCACATCACGCCGTCGGCGACACGCAACGATCTCTCCGCCCAGGGCGAGCGCGACTTCTTCCGCACCGCGTGGCGGGACGATGCGCAGGCTCAGGCGCAGGCCTCGTACGCGCTTGGGCCCCTCTCAGCCGACACGGCGGTGGTGATCGATGACGGCGACCCGTACGGTCGTACGCTGGCGGATGCATTCATCGCGACGTTCGAGGCGGGCGGCGGGCGCGTGTTGTCGCGCGAGCGCATCGTGCGTGGCACCACGGACTTTGCCGCGACCGGTCGGCAGATCGCCTCGACGGAGCCTGACGTCGTGGTATTCGAAGGATTCGATCCGGAAGGGGCGCTGCTTGCAGGCGACCTGCAGGCCGGCGGTTTCACCGGCACATTCATAGGGCCGGACAGCCTGCTAAACCTGGGCGACTTCGTCGTGGCGGCGGGTGAGGCCGCGGAAGGCGCCATCATCACCGGCGGTCCCGTGCCGGATGAAGCCTTCACGGCGCGGTTTACCGAGAAGTACGGACATGCGCCGGCGACGGCGTTTGTCCTCCAGGCGTACGATGCGACGCGCGTTCTGCTGACCGCCATCGAGACCGTGGCAGTGGAAGGGGAAGACGGGGAGCTGCTAATCGACCGTGAGCAGATGGACGACGCGCTGCGCAGCCAGACCTTCGCGAGCCTGACGGGCACCATCCGCTTCGACGAGCACGGCGATCGGGCAGGCACGAGCGCGCGCGAGTCGGGGCTCTCGATCTACCGGGTTGCAGGTGGGCGGTTCGAACTGGTCGAGTAGGTCAGGCCGCGCGCCGTGAATTGAGCCGCTCCAGCTCATCGAGGGCCTGGGAGAGCGCCTCGTTGAGCAGGCGGATCGTCTCGTCACGCGCGTCGATCTCGTGCCGCAACTCGCCGATGCTCTCGCTGGGCGGACGGGGTTGGCGGCGCGTTCCTCGCGGGTTCTCCTTCATGTGGCGATTCTCTCGCCGAGCACGCCCCGTGGCTATCGGGGAACACCCGCATCCCGGCGAGCGCGGACCTGCACCGATTCTGCGTTACGAAGACGTTACGAGGAGTTTCCGTTGCGGCGACCCCGCCTTAACGACCCGCAGTCGTCCCGAGGCGATAGTGCTTTCGAGACACGCGCAGACGCACGCCGCCTGTCCGGCGGGCACCAGACGAGGAGAAAGGGACTGCCATGTTCAAGAAGCTGGGAATCGTAGCCGCGCTGGCCCTGGCGGCGGGCATCGCCTTCGCGGCAATCGCGCCGGCGGCAAGCGCCGAGGAAGGCCGGGGGGACGTCGTCCTGCGTGGTCGCGGGGTGCTGGATGCGCATGGGACCGGGGTCGCCGCCGTGAAGGGGCGCGTCGACATGCAGGTGAACGCCAACCGGGGCATCCTGCTGGTGAAGGACATCGCGGGCGACGCGTTCGTTCGCGTGGACGGGACCGGCGGGACCGCGCACTGGAACGGCTTCACCGTGTACTTCGGCACGGGCGAGGCCACGATCGTGGGCAGCCACGTGGCCGTGATCATGGTCGGGACGGACATCGACCTGCACGCCGCGGGCAAAGGTTGGGCGTACCTGAAGGGCCGCGGGCACTACTTCGTGAACGGCGAAGGCCCCTTCCCCTGGAACCCGGACGGTGCGTTCGCGGGCGTCGATGACGGCGGCGCGGATCCACCGCCCGAGGCCAACTAACCGACGGCCAGCGCAGGATCGAAGAGGGGTGCCCGGGATGGGGCGCCCCTCTCGCCGAATCTGTGGACCGCGTTTTTCCGCCGTTTTTCCCTGCGTTTTACAAAAGGGATACATGGCCGGGCCGGCGTTCCTGCGACGATACTTCTGGAGCACTACAGCGTTCCCCTGGAGGAGACATGGCGGCAGCCCCACGACCGGCAAGCCCCACAGCCACGAAGGGCGCAGCCCCGTCCGGCAGGGTGGTGATCGTGGACGATGACGAGCACATCCGCGAGCTGGCGACCCTGTACCTCGAGAAAGAGGGGTTCTCGGTCACGTGCGCGGTCGACGGGACGTCCGCCGTGGAGACCATTCAGCGTGTGCAGCCCAGCATCGTCGTGCTGGACCTCATGCTGCCCGGGAAGACGGGCTACGACGTTTGCAAGGAGCTGCGCCAGAGCAGCACCATCCCCATCATCATGCTCACAGCTCGCGACGAGGACGTGGACAAGATCGTCGGGCTGGAGCTTGGCGCGGACGACTATCTCACCAAGCCGTTCAACCCGCGTGAGCTTGTGGCCCGCGTGAAGGCGATCCTTCGGCGCGCGGAAGCAGGGGCGCCCGCGACACCGTCGGGGGCGATCAGGCTGGGGGCGCTCAGCATCGACAAGCAGCGGCGTGAGGTGAAGCACGCCGAGATCGAGCTGCCGTTCCGCACGAAGGAGTTCGACCTGCTGGCGACGCTGGCCGAGAACGCCGGCATCGTGCTGACGCGCGAGCAGCTGCTTGACCGTGTGTGGGGCTACAACTTCTACGGCGAGACGCGCACCGTCGACGTGCACGTCCAGCATGTGCGCGCG
>JACRBR010000013.1 GCA_016213125.1 Chloroflexota bacterium
CCTACATCCTGCCGGTGCTGGTCGGCATCAGCATGTACGTCCAGCAGAAGCTCATCACGCCTGCGCCGACGGCCGCCGCCACCCCCCAGCAGCAGCAACAGCAGCAGACCATGCAAATGATGACCTGGATGATGCCGGCGATGTTCTTCTTCTTCGCCTCCAGCGCCCCTGCGGGGCTCTCGGTGTACTGGGCCATCTCCAACCTGTCCGGCATCATCCTCCAGTACTTCTACATGGGCCGCCGGGTCGAGTGGAAAGCCCTGTTGTCGTTCGGGCCGCCCTCACCCGCCCCCGCAGTGAAGGGGCGCCCGGCCCCCTCCCAGACCCAGCCCAAACCCGCCGTGCCCGAACTCACGGCGGACGTCACGGTCAGTGAGAGCGGTGAAGCGACGCTGTCGCAGCCGCAGAGTGGACGAAGGAACAAACATGGCCGCCGTCGAGGCAAACGGTAAGACCGTCGAGGAAGCGATCGAGAGCGCCCTGGAGGAACTGGGCGCCGAGCGGGGCCAAGTCGAAGTCGAGGTGCTCGAGGAGCCCAAGGGCGGCATCCTGGGCGTCGGCGGGCACCAGGCCCGCGTCCGCGTCTGGCTCATCGGCGACGAGGATGTCGACGAAGACGATGACGAGGACGCGGAGGACGAAGACGCCCAACCCCGTGCGGACGACGACGAGGACGACGAAGAGCCTGTCGAGGACGAGGCGGAGTTCGCCGCCCAGATGCTCGATCAGCTGCTCGTCCACATGGGCATCGAGGCCGACGTCTCCATTCGAGACGCCGAGACGCCCGGCGACGGCCTCGGCATGGCGAAGGCCGTCCTCGAAGTCGAGGGGGACGACCTCGGCGTGCTCATCGGCCGCCGGGGCGAGACGCTGGGCGCGCTGCAGTACCTCCTGAACCTGATGGTCTCCCGCCAGGCCGGCGAGGGGAACTACTTCACCGTCGACATCGAGGGCTACCGCCGGCGGCGCGAGCGCCAGCTCCGGACCCTGGCCCAGCGCACCGCCGAGCAGGTGAAGCGCACGAAGCGCCCCGTCACCCTGGAACCGATGCCGCCGAACGAGCGCCGCATCATCCACCTCACACTCTCCGAGGATCGCTACGTCTCCACCGATAGCGTAGGAGAGGGTGAGGATCGCAAGGTGTCGATCAGCCCGAAGCGGTAGCGGAGTGCTAAAGAGACCCTCCATCCTTGCAGCGCGGGCTTTCAGCCCGCGTGTTCGGCTTCTCGACGACCTCTTGTCGATGCCCAAGCCGCCCGCCCACGACGTCTTCCGGCACCCCTGCTAGAATGGGCCCGGAATGTTTCACGTGAAACATTCCGCCTGCGCACAGGAGGGAATCCCCTCTTCGGAGTCACGGAGAGGGGATTCTTGCTGGAATGACCGGAACACCGGACTTCGTCGTCGTGGGCAACATCGTCCGCGACGTCATTCCCGGCGGCTACCGCCTTGGCGGCACACCGACCTTCGCAGCGGCGCAGGCCCACCGCCTCGGCCTCACCGTCGGCGTCGTCACGCGCGCGCCCGCCGACTTCGATCCCAGCGACGGCTTTGATTTCGCGCAGATCGCGCGCGGCGACTCGAGCGCCTGGACGGTCTTCGAGAATACCTACACGCCGCAGGGCCGCGTGCAGCGCCTCCTCTCCCGCGCCTCCGCCATCGAACCGGGAGACATCCCGGATGCCTGGCGATCCGCGCCCATCGTGCTGCTGGGCCCGGTGTTCCACGAGATCCCGGATTCAATTGCTCGGCACTTTTCGTCTTCTTCGCTCGTCGGCGTGTCGGCGCAGGGGTGGCTCCGCGCGATCGACGACGCGGGGCGCGTACGGCACGCGCCATGGACGGGCGAGCCGTTCTGGGCGGGTGCATCGGCGATCTTTGCAAGTGTTGAAGACCTCGCGGGCGAAGAGACGGAGCTTGCGCGCTGGACTTCGGGCGTGTCCATCGTAGCCGTCACGCGATCGCACAGCGGCGCGCGGCTGCACGCGGACGGCCGCTGGCGGGAGATGGACGCCTTCCCCGAGGAAGAGGTGGACGCCACGGGCGCGGGCGACACGTTCGCTACGGGCTTCCTCGTCCGCTACCGCGAGACAGGCGACCCGAACGAGGCCGCGCGCTTCGGCGCGGCGGCCGCCAGCCTGTCGGTCGCCGGCATCGGCGCGTCCGCCATGGGCACGCGCGCCGAGATCGAGGCGCGCATGCGACAGCATCCGGAGATTGCGTTACGCTAACGCCGGTGCGCAGGGCCGCCCGCACGCATGACGCGTGACTGGATCACGTAGGCGTGATGTTTCACGTGAAACATTCGGCGCCCTGGCTGCGGCCACAGGAGCCGGTTTGGGCACTATCATCGCCCTGGCGAATCAGAAGGGCGGCGTCGGCAAGACGACGACCGCCATCAACCTCGGCGCCGCGCTCGCGCGCAACGGCCGGCGCGTCCTCATTTTCGACTTCGATCCGCAGGCCAACTCCACCGCCGGCCTCGGCATGCGCACGCAGGGCCTGACCACTTACGACGTTGTAGTGGGCGGCACGCATGCGAACGATGTGGTTGTAGAGACAACTATCGAGAACCTGTCGTTGATCCCCGCGACGCCCTCCCTCGCTGGCGCCGAAGTCGAGCTGGTGCCGATGATGGCGCGCGAGTTCCGGCTCCGCCGCGCCCTCGAGCCTCTGCGCGATCGCTACGACTACATCCTCATCGACTGCCCGCCGTCGCTCGGCCTGCTCACCGTCAACGCCCTCGCCGCCGCCGACGAAGTCATCGTCCCCGTGCAGTGCGAGTACCTCGCGCTGGAAGGGCTGGGCCAGCTCACCTCGACGCTGGAGCTTGTGCGGCGCAATCTCAATCCGCACCTCTCGCTGCGTGGCCTATTACTCACGATGTTCGACGGCCGGACGAACCTCTCGCAGCAGGTCGCCGACGAGGTGCGCGCGCATTTCGCGCAGACGTTCAAGACCGTCATCCCGCGCAGCGTGCGGCTCAGCGAAGCGCCGAGCCACGGACAGTCGATCTTTCAATACGATCCGTCGTCGCGCGCCAGCGCCGCGTATGATGCGCTGGCGCAAGAAGTGATCGCCGGCGACAACAAACGCGAAACCGGCCCCGGCCAGAAGGAGGTCGCACGATGAACGCGTCGTCATCCGGGACCTTCAATGTTGCCACGAAACATCACAGCGTCGACGCCATCACCAGTACTAGCGGAGCTTTAGCTCCGCCGAATACCCCAACCGCCCACCATCGCCCGAGAATCACCACCGCTGTCATCCTGAGCGAAGCGGAGGATCCACTTCGCACTACACAACTGCCCCGAGGAAAACGAACGGCGCAAGGACGCGCAGCGCGGAACGGGCACAAGCGCACATCGAGGAAAGCATCGGTACACAGGGAGGTACCCAATGACCGCACAACACCGAGGCCTTGGCCGCGGGCTCTCGGCCCTCATCCCGAAGACAGGCTCCGGCGCAGGCGTGGAGACGGTCGATATCGACCTCATTACACCGAACCCGCATCAACCTCGGACGTCGTTTGAGCCGGGAGCGCTGCAGGAGCTGGCCGAAAGCATCCGCGAGCACGGCGTGCTGCAGCCGATTGTCGTGACGCAGGCGGATTCGGGGATGGGGCCCGCCACCTACCAGCTCATCGCCGGCGAACGCCGCCTCCAGGCCGCCCGGATGGCCGGCGTGACCCGCATGCCCGTCGTCATCCGCGAGGCCGCCGGCGTGGAGTTGCTGGAGATCGCGCTGGTGGAGAACCTCCTGCGCGAGGACCTGAACGCGCTCGAGCAGGCGCAGGCGTTCCGCCGGCTGCACGACGAGTTCAGCATGACGCAGGAGCACATCGCGAAGCGCGTCGGCCGCAGCCGCGGCGCCGTGGCCAACACCCTGCGCCTGCTCGCCCTGCCCCAGGAGATCCAGGACAGCATCCGCTCAGGCCAGATCACCGAAGGCCACGCCCGCGCGCTGCTCGCCATCGAGAACCCGCGCCTTCAACTCGATGTCTGGCGCAAGATCGTCTCCGACGAGCTCACGGTGCGGCAGGCGGAGCAGATCGCAAAGTCCCTGAAGGCCGCGACCGACAAGCCGGGGAGCGCCCCATCAAGGATCCGGCGGATCGACCCGCATGTGCGCGCGCTGGAAGATGATCTGCGGCACGCGCTCGGCACGCCTGTCGCTGTGAAGAAGGGCGCGCGCGGCGGCAGCATCGTGATCCGCTTTCACAGCGACGAAGAACTGAACGCCATCATCGACAAGATCGCGCGCTGATCTCGACAACACCGTGCCGCGTTCGCAGTTCGCAGGAGCATGACCGCGCATGAGGCCCCGGTTGAAGATCACGATCATGCTGGCGCTGGCCGTCGCCGCGCTATCGTCCGCGGCATGCGCGACGGCGCGCAGCGGCGCCGGAACACCGCCGCCCGCGCAACAGTCCGCATTGGCCGTCCTCTACGATCGGATGCTCAACGCGATCTCCCGCCCGGGCGAGATCTACCATCCCACCATTACCTCCGTGACATTCCAGGATCCCTATACCGTCACCACTACATCCGAGCTGTGGATCGACGCGAGCACAGGCCGCGCGCGCGTTTCACTCACGACCGTGTTCGGCGATTTCGGCGAGAAAAGCTCAATATGGATCATCGACGGCAACCGCTGGTTCGAGCGGCTGGAGGACGGCACGGCCCGCAAACGCGAGGCCGTCACCTGCCGTGACTCCGAGAGCCCGCTGCTGTCTTTGCTGCTCGGCTGCCGCGACTTCACCGAGAGCAGCATTTCCGCGCCGGTTGGCGAGGAGGACTACGACGGCAAGAGATCCGTTGCCGTGCTCACACAGGGCACGATCCACGGCCGGAGCGAGGACACGAGCTTCACCGACACGCTGTACGTCGATGCGGCGACCTTCCTGCCGGTCGCGATGGAGCGCAGCGGCCTGCTTCGCCGCAAGGCCATCAACACCGAAGTCTCGGGCGGCCCTCCCGAGTCGACCGTCGGCCAGATCGTCAGCTACGAGCACCGGTTCGTCCCGGCGGCGTCGCTGGAGTCAGGCTTCTTCGATCCAGCCAGCCTCGGCTACATCGAAGGCGACCCGGCGGCTCCCTTGCTCAAGGCCAGCCCCGACTTCACCCACTACTGGCTCGGCCGCGACGTCACGGCCCCCGATCTTCCGTCGCTGGCCCTCGAAAGCTCGTTTGTTGCGGAGGCGGCGGCTCGGCCCGTCCTGCGCTACCGCGCCGTGCTCAAGTACCGCGCCTCTGCCGACGAGTTCGGCGGCACGCTGGTCGAGCTGCAGGAGTGGCGGGCCGACGAATGGGACGCAATCGTCGCGCAGGGCGCCGATCCGGCAGCCCCGCCTGCGTGCACGCAAGAGATCACAGTGGATCTCGGCGATCGCGGCACCGCCACCATCCTCGCCGGCTACGAGGCTGATGGGTCCAGTGCGCCCGATGGCGCGTGCCCGGCGACAGCGCCTGATGACTTTTCGGCCATCACCCGCATGGGCGCCGCCGTGATCCGGATCAGCGCCTCTGCTGGCAGCGCCTGGAACTCGGAGGCCGGCATGCGCGCCATCCTCGCGGCCCTCACCCCCGTGCAGTAGCCGTCTATCGTTGCCGGGCCGACGAATAGAACTTCACGAGAAGTGCAGCGGCGCGCTTGGAGATCGCCTCGTCTCTCCCCTAATCTCCTCGTACCGCGGGGCAGGTTCAGGAGTACCCCGCCGCGATCCGTCGGCAGAGACCCTTTGATTGATGTGGCCCCCCGGTCAATCAAACTCAATCAAAGCAATCAGAAACCCGAAGCTGGAGTCCGCCCTTCGCGTCTCGGCCAGCTTCATTGAAAAAGAGCCGGCGAAAAAACAAAGACCAGTCAATCCGCCGGCCAGAGCATCGCGAAGGACATCATGCACGGAATGCAGCGGCTACTCGAGGTGGAAGCGGTAGCCGACGTTGCGCACGGTCTCGATGAAGGTGTGCGTGCGGTCCTCGATCTTGCTGCGCAGCCGCCGAATGTGCACGTCGACCGTGCGCGCGCCGCCGTAGAAGTCGTAGCCCCAGACGCGGTTCAGCAACGCCTCGCGCGTGAACACTTTGTCGCGGTTCGTCGCCAGGAACCGCAGCAGCTCGTACTCCTTGTACGTCAAGTCCACCGGCCGCCCGCCGACGAAGACCTTGTAGTTCGCCAGGTCGATCTGCAGGTCGCCCGCCCGGAGCACGTTGTCGCCCTCGACGCCGCTCCGCAGCCAGATCGCCCGCTTCACGCGCGCGACCACTTCCTCGGTCAGCGCCGGGTGGATGACGAAGTCGTCGAAGCCGGCCGTGAAGTCGAAGTTGCCCAGCTGGTCGCTGCGCAGCACCGCCAGCGAGGCCACACCCGCCGGCATCTCGGGCGAGCGGAGCAGGTTCCGGATTGCGGGCGCGTCGGGCCGGCCCAGCAGGCAGAACACCATCGCCGCCGGCGTCTGGTCGCGCGCTCCGTCCAGCGCCCGGTCCATCGCCGCGTACGCGACCGTGAACCCGCCTTCCTCGATGGCCGAGGCCAGGGGCCGCAGCTCCTCCGTCGCCTCGACGAACAGGATGCTCCGCATGGGACTCCTCCGTGCATGGAGTATAGCTACGTCGTGTTACGGCCGAATGACGGGATTCCCCGAAGTCGGGCCGCCGCACGGCTGCTCGCAGCGGTCGTCAAGCGCACCCGCAGCTTCGCCCGCCGCAAGATGGGCCGTTCGTCTCTAACGTCAGCTCCGAAGCGTGGGCAGAATCCCGGGGGGCCAGGGCGCCGTTGGTTCAGGCGCAAGCGAGGAGCTGTCATGCAGAGCACGGCTATCGGCGAGCGGCAGCGGGTGAGCGCGGGACAGGCGTTTCGGAACTGGCGGCAGGTCATCGCCACCGCGAACCTGGCCTCCGACGCACCGATGGACCCGATCTCGAAGTGGCTGATCATCACGCGCGCAGCCGTCTTCTCGATGACCTACACGTCGGGGCTCATCGGCGGATTGCTGGCGGCCGCGGCGAACGACTTCGACATCAACTGGTGGTTCTTCGGGCTGGCGCTGCTGGGAATCGTGATCGCACACGCCTCTAACAACATGATCAACGACTACTTCGACCTGGAGGGCGGGGTCGACGACATGAACTACCCGCGCGCGCTGTACGCGCCGCACCCCATCCTCTCCGGCATGATCTCGAAGCGCGGCCTGGCGCTGGCGATCGTCGTCACGAACGTGCTGGACGCAGCGATCATGCTGTACCTCTTCCTCGAGCGCGGGCCCTGGGTGCTCGTCTTCGCGCTCGCGGGGCTGTTTATCAGCGCCGGGTACGTGATGAAGCCGATCACGCTGAAGCGCCGCGGGCTGGGCGAGATCGGCGTGTTGATCGTGTGGGGTCCGCTGATGATCGGTGGCACCTACTTCGTCGCCGCGGGCGAGTTGCCGGCGTGGGTGTGGGCGGCGTGTGCGCCGTACGCGCTCGTGGTGATGAGCGTCCTCATCGGCAAGCACCTCGACAAGTTCGACGTCGACAAGGCCAAGGGCATCAAGACGCTGCCGGTCCTGCTGGGCTACGGCGTCTCGCAGCGGCTCAACCAGATCATCATGGTCGGCTTCTACGCGGTGGTGGCGGCGCTGGTCGCGACGAGCGTGCTCGCCGTATGGGTGGGGCTCGTGGTGCTGGCCGTTCCGCGGCTGGTGCAGGTGCTGCGAATCTACAACAACCCGCGGCCGGCGGAGGCGCCGCCCGGGTACCCCGTGTGGCCGCTGTGGTACGTGTCGGCGGCGTTCTTCTTTAACAAGCGGGCGGGGGAGCTGTTCGTGGTCGGGCTGATCCTGAACCTGTTCCTTCAGGTCTACGTCAGCGACTTGCTGCCGGGTTAGGCCTGGCGGCGGATGACCGCCGCGAGCCGCGAGCGACGGCGGTGGCCACGTCGCCCACGACAAGATCGACGCAGCGGCAGCGCATGGGAGCAGCCGCGCGCGGCGTCATTTCGACGATCCCGGCGTGGAGGGCCGCGAGTGTCCGCCGAGTGTGTCGCAGGACCGCGATCCGCTCCGTCAATTCCGACTGAGTGTCCTCGATTGTGGTCAGCAGCGCGGCCCGGAGGCGTCCGCACGTTCCATCATGCGCGAACGTCACCAGCCGCTCGATCTCCGGTAGCGGAAGGCCGAGCTCGCGCAGTCCTTTGGCGAATCTCAGCACAGCAACATGTTCGCCGGTGTAATCCCGGTACCCGTTCTGACGGCGCGGTGGTGAGGGGACGACGCGCCGGCGCTCATAGAACCGGATCGTCTCGGGCTTCAAGCCGCTGGCATTGCCTGCCTGGCGTATGTTCATCACGTGCCTCCTTGACCTTGAAGTTACTACAACCTTTAGCCTTTCACGGAAAGGAGACCGTCCGATGAGTCAAACGGAGCTGGCCCATCGCTTCATCCTGGACACATTCACGCAGACGGGATGTTCGCCGTCTCTCCTGGACATACAGCGGCGGTTCGAGCTGGCGGCGGAGGAGGACGCGCTGGCGCTTCTGGAGGAGCTGGAGGGGAGGGGCCTTATCCATCGCACGGCCGGGGACCGCCGTGTGACGCACGCCTACCCGTTCTCGAACCTGCCGACCAGCCACCGCGTGAGGATTTCAGGCGGGCCGGAGGTCTTTGCGATGTGCGCGATCGATGCGCTCGGGATCCCGTTCATGCTGAAGCGTGACGCGGCCATCAGCTCGGCGTGCGAGCAGTGCGGGTCGCGCATATCGGTGGAAATCGCGAAGCAGACAGTCATCGCGAGTTCGCCCGCCGGAATGGTCGTGTGGGTGGGCAAGGTGTCTGCGGGCTGCGTCCCGGCGAACGACCTTTGTCCCGATCTGAACTTCTTCTGCGCGGCCGGGGATCTCGATGCGTGGAGGATGGCGCGCGAGGAACCTGACGGCACAATATTGACTCTTGAACAGGCCGTCGTTAGTGCGCGTCGAATCTTCGAGGACCTGCTCAACACATCCGAGTTTCACCTTCCCACACCGGGTGGAGGGGCATGATGGAACCATGTGCCTGTCCTAGCAGCGCGGGGGCCTCGACCTGTGATCGAACGCCTGTTCCGGCCGCCGACAACACGTGCCCGTCGTGTGGTCAGGCCGGTAAGCGCGTGGAATCACAAACACTCAAGGGGCTGCTGGCAGTTCCGCTCACCCAACTACGCGACGTCGAGTACCGCTTCTGCCGGACGCTGGACTGTGCCGTCGTCTACTTTAGCGTCGACGGCGTACAGCAGTTCGCGGAAGACGCGATTCGTGAGCGCGTCTTCCAGAAGCACGCGGCGGACGATGCCGCGCTCGTCTGCTATTGCTTCCGCCACACGGTTGGGGTTGTGAGGTCCCAACGCGGGGGAACGAACAGCGGAGACGTTGTAGCGGCAATCCAGGCGGGTATACAGGCCGGGCAGTGCGCATGTGACATCCGGAACCCGCAGGGCAGCTGCTGTCTTGGCAACGTCCGCGCCGTCGCTGACTCCGGTCGCGACTCCTGAATGGTGCTGACTGCAGTCAGCGCACGCGGTTTCGCCCTAAAACCGGGCATCTCGCGCGCGCGTCCGTTTCCGGCCTGATTGAGCCGCCGGGCGGGCGCGCCTATACTCCCCCACATCTTCCCCGCGAATGGAGCGCACACATGACGACCATCGACTTCGGCTGGTTTCTTCCCACTATGGGCGATACCGAGACGATCGGCCCGCCGACGCGCGACGCAACGATCGACTATCTGACGACGTGCGCGAAGGCGGCGGAGGACGCGGGGTTCGGATTCATGCTGGTGCCGGTGGGGACGACGTGCGAGGACGCGTGGCTGGCCTCGACGGCGGTGGCGGCACGCACGGAGAAGATGAAGTTCCTGGTGGCGATGCGGCCCGGGTTCATCGCGCCGACGGTCGCGGCGAAGATGTCGAACACGATGGACCAGCTGAGTCAGGGGCGCGTGATCATCAACGTGGTGACGGGCGGCTTCCCGCACGAGCAGGCGGCGGACGGCGACTTCATGGAGCACGACGAGCGGTACGCGCGCACGCAGGAGTTCATGCAGGTGGTGAACAAGGCGTGGACCGAGCCGCGCTCGTGGAGCCACGAGGGGAAGTACTACAAGGTCGAGAAGGGGAACGTCTTCCCGAAGCCGTACCAGAAGCCGCGGCCGCCGTGGTACTTCGGCGGGGCCTCGGAGGAGGGAAAGCGCGTCGGGGCGGAAGAGGCGGACGTGTACCTGCTGTGGGGCGAGACGATCCCGATGGTGCGGGAGCGCATCGCCGACATGCGGGTGCGCGCGGCGAGGCGGGGGCGGACGCTGCGGTTCGGGATCCGGCTGCTGGTGGTGGCGCGAGAGACGGACGCGGAGGCGATCGCGGCGGCGGAGTCGCTGGTGGCGGAGGTGCCGGACAGCTTCGAGGGCATGATGAAGAAGCACCAGAGCGGCGCCGACAGCGAGGGCGAGAAGCGCCAGCAGATGCTTCGCGAGCAGGGCGACTGGGTGGGGCCGAACCTGTGGACCGGCATTGGGCGGGCGCGGCTGGGCGTGGGCCTCGCGCTCGTCGGTTCCGGCGAGAGCGTGGCGGCGCGCATCCGCGAATACGTGGCGGAAGGCATCGATACGTTCATCTTCTCGGGCTACGCGCACCTGGAGGAGTCCCAGCGTTTCGGCAAGTACGTGATGCCGCTGTTCAGCGGACAGACGAGCGTGGACAGCGGACAGCTGGTTCGTAGTTCGTGATGTCTGCCTCGACGCTCGAGATGAAGGCTGTCGCGATCTCGGGTTCGCCGCGAGCACCCTCGAAGTCGAAGACACTGGCGGAGCTGATGCTGGCCGCGCTCGAAGAGCAGGGCTGCACGACGAGCATGATCGACGTGGCAGAGCTGCCGGCGGAGGCGTTGCTGGCGCGCAAGCCCACGCTGGAAATCGACGCGGCGGTGTCGGCAGTCGCGGCTGCGCGCATCATCGTCGCGGCGACGCCGACGTACCGGGCGCTGTACACGGGCGCGCTGAAGTGCCTGTTCGACCTCATGCCGCCGGCTGCGCTGGCGGGCAAGATCTGCGTGCCGATCCAGACGGCGGCCGCCCCGCAGCACTTCCTCGCGATCGACTACGGCTTCCGGCCGCTGTTCGCGAGCCTGGACGGCGTGTCCATCGCAGGCGTGCATGCGACAGACGAGCAGTTCGTCGACGGACAGCCGAACGAGAAGGTACGCCAGCGGGTGCGGGATGTAGCGCTGGTTGCCGTCACGCTCGGCGGTGCCATGGGCGGGTAGGCTCTTACGCAGCAAGGAGGCAAATAGCTAAGGCCACCTCTTGCTCTCTGCCCTCTGCTCCTTGTCCTTGCTCTTTGCTCTTTGTCCTTCGCCCTTTGCCCCTTTGCCCCTTTGCTCTTGCCCCTTTGCCCTTTGCCGTCGTGACGGAACTGTCAACTGTATACCGTGAACTGTAGACTCCCGACATGCGCATCGGGTTTGATTTCGACGGGGTGTTGTGTCCGACGCCGTTCGGGCGGCTGGCGGTGCACGCGCCGTCGCCGGTCGAGGACCTGCCGCCCGACTACGCGGCGCTGTACGAACGGCGGGCGGCCGTGAACCCGCTGCGGTTGGCGCTGGAGTACCTGCGGTTCTCGTGGCGGGGCGCGGCGAAAGACGGCGGCGCGGTGTTGCGGGAGCTGGCGGCGCACCACGAGCTGTACATCGTCACGGGGCGGAGCCGGAAGGGCGAGGCGCTGATGGAGCACTGGCTGCGGGCGCGCGGCTGGCGCGACTGCTTCTCGGGCATCTGGATGGCGCCGAGCGGTCTGCGGCCGCCGCAGCACAAGCTCGCGGTGGCGAAGATGATGGGCATCGACGCGCACATCGACGACGATCCCCGCACGGCGTACCACCTGGCGAAGCACGGCGTGCGTTCGTACCTGCTGGACCACGCGGGGGCGCACGGCGACCTGCCTCTCCCGGAGGGCTGCACCCTGGTGCGCTCGCTGGCGGAATTCGCGCAGGCGATCAGGGCGTAGTCACCGGCACCGGTGGGGTGGGCTGCGGTATCGGCGTCGGTGCGATGGCAGCGCTCGCGGTCTCGATGCGATCGAGGATCTGCACAGCCTCATCGCCCTCCGCCACGCGTGGCTGGTACTCGTCGTAGATGTGGATGGGCGTGTACTTCGTGCCGGTCACGCGCGTGCCGGAGAACGTGATCTGCAGGATGGCGCCCTGCTGCGTTTCCAGCGACCAGTCCTGATCGAATACGAAGTTCCCGAGCGCGTAGGCGACGAACGTCGAGCCGATCTGCTCGTGCGCCTGCACCCAGTGCGGGTGGTTGCCAATGACTAGATCGGCGCCGGCGGCCGCGGCGGCGCGCGCGAACTCGCTCTGGCGCTCGGACGGGTCGGCGGTGTACTCGCTGCCCCAGTGCGGCATGACGACGACGACGTTCGCGACCTTGCGCGCGTTGGCGATGTCCTCGCCGACGGTGGCCGGGTCCATGGGCGCGCTTCCGGCAGCGGCTTCGGTCGCGTGGTAGTAGGCGGCGATGTCGTCGTAGGCGAGGAAGGCGAAGTACACGCCGTTGCGCTCGATGACGACGGGCCTGCGTGCCTCCGCGAGGTCCGCACCGGAACCGACGGACTGGATGCCCGCGGCGCTGAGGTTGGTGGCGGTGTCCAGCATCGCCTGGTCGCCGCACGCTGCCGCGCCGCAGTCCTTGATGTGGTTGGCGGCGTGTGCGATGACGTCGTATCCGGCGTACTTCAGGCCGCCGGCGACGGCCGCCACGCCGCCGAGGCTGAAGGTCTCGATGCAGCCGGTGGGGACAACGGCATCGGAGATAGTGGAGTCGAGGGCGCCGATGGTGATATCGGCGGCCGTTAGCGTGTCGTGCATGGCCTGGAACGGGAGTGTCCAGTCGCCGCCGAGCGAGGTGACGGCGGCGTCCGTGCAGCGGGCAGGGATGATGTCGCCGGTGAAGAGCAGGGTCGTCGTAGGTTCGACGGTCGGGACGGACGTGGCGGTCTCGGCCGGCAAGCCCCCGGCGGCGATGTCTGATGCCGGTGTCTGCGTCGGATCCGTATCGGAGGCGATGCCGCAGGCAGCGAGCAGCGCCGTGGCCGCCGCGAGGAGCGCGAGACGCATGAACATCGCCCCGAGGGTACCCTACCGATCCATCGCCCCGCGACCGGCCATCGACACCGCAGCGCGGGCTTTCAGCCCGCGCGTAATACGAAGGAGCACACACCATGCCTGAA
>JACRBR010000121.1 GCA_016213125.1 Chloroflexota bacterium
GCCCGTCGTCGCCCACACCCACACCCCCGCCATGCCGGCGGCGGCGATCGCGAGGCACAGCAGCGCCCGGCGCATGGGCGCGGCCCTCCCGGGCGGGGGGTGGGCCTAGAGTATGCCGGTTGCGAGGAAGTGTCAACGGCCATTCGCCGGGTTATGCGTGGCCGGACTTGTCGATCTTGCGGCCCTGCTTTTCTTCGAGGCGGCCAAGGGCGCGGCCTTTGTCCGGGAAAGGGTCCTTCACGACGCCGTAGATCTCACGCCCTTCGTGGTCCTCGGGGAGGTACTCCGTTATCGGGAATCCTTCCTTATCCACGAAGAGGAGGCAGTGGCAGTACTTGTACTTCTGCATCTCTTCGCAAGCGCAGATCCAGGTGCTCTTCTTCGCCTCCGCCGCCTTGTCCTCGTAGAAGTTGCAGGGGCAGAGAGGGCGGCCCAGGTCGTCCATGTGCTTCGCCAGGCCGATGACGAGGAACTCCGTGATCTCTTCGTGGGGGTGAAGGTAGGTGCCGCTCTTCTCCGCGAACTTTCGGGCGTACTTCCACATCTTCTCGGTGTTCTGGGGCGACGCCTGCGCGCGGTGCTCTTCGGTTACCTCGTCCAGCTTGAAGGCGGGGTCGTCCTGTTCGCTCATAGAACCTCGATTGTACGGCTACTTGGGGGGTGAATGCGCGAGGTCGCTCTTCAGGTAGAAGGTCATGGACTGCAACGACAGTACGGGATCGATGTCTTTCACGCGGACGTGGCGGGGTACGTGGGCTGCGATGGGTGCGTAGTTCAGGATAGCGCGAACGCCGGATTCCACCAGCGCATCGATCACCTGCTGTGCGGCGGCGGCCGGCGTGGCGACGATGCCGATATCGATGTGCTGGCCGGCGAGAGCTTCGCGCATGGCGGCGACGGGTTTTACCACGAGGTCGCCGATCTGCTTGCCGATGACGCTCGCGTCGGCATCGAACGCCTCGACGATGTCGAACCCCTGCGGGGCGAAGCCGCCGTAGCTGAGCACGGCGTGGCCGAGCTGGCCGACGCCGACGACGACCATGCGCCACTTCCGGTCGAGGCCGAGGATCTGGTGGAGCTCTTCGAGGAGGCGTTTGACGTTGTAGCCGCGGCCCTGCTTACCGAAGCGGCCGAAGTAGCTGAGGTCTTTGCGGATCTGCGCCGGGGTGACGCCAAGTTGCGCTCCAAGCTCCTGCGAGCTGACGACGTCCCGGCCCTGGCGATCGAGTGACGCCAGCGCCCGCGCGTAGACGGGCAGGCGATCGATGACGACGTCAGGAATCTCGATGGGCATGTCTCTCCGCGGGCGCTGGTTTTAGATCGAGGCGCGAGGGCGGGTGCGCGAGGGGTGAAGCCTCGATTGCGCAATTTTTCGCAAATGTAGCACCGACCCCTCACGGGGTCAACGCTTTACCGTTTACCGACCCGTCGCGAGTCCGTGGGAAAGCCTGAAAGGGGCGCTTAGAGCTTCAGGGCGAGGATGTCGCGATACACGTCGCCGTCCCCCTTGATGTGTACCTGGACGCTGATCAGGCGAACTTTGAGGCGGGAGGGTTCGTCGTCGAAGAACACCTCATCGCCTTTCTCGAAGCGATATTCGCTGTTGATGCTGGCGATGAGGCGCCCCTTCCGGGGCGAAAACGGGTCCGATTCGTAGATCTCGGTCTTCATGCTTCCTCCGCAACTCTATTCGTATCGCAACGCTTCCGCGGGCGGGATGCCGGAAGCCTGCCGTGACGGAATAACCGTCGTCAACACCGAGGCAACGAACACGCCGACGGCCATCAGGCCGATCTGGAGCCAGGGACCGTGGAACTCAGAGAAGCCCGCGGTGCTGAACTCATCGCTGGCCAGCAGGCGGTTCGCCAGGAGCAACGCCGGCCAGATGCCGTTGGCGATGCCGAGGGCGGCGACGAACGCGGACTCCAGCACGAACGACAGGGCGATGTTGGTGCGGGTGAACCCGATGGCCCGCATCAGGCCGATCTGCTGGCGACGCTCGACGACGGTCCGGAGGGCGATCACGGCCAGGGCGACGAGACCGACGCCGAGCCCGATCGCGAGGAATCCCTGGATCAAGACGAAGAACGCGCTGCTGAGCGCCTGTTCGTCTTCGACCTCTTTCTGAATGGAGGCCGCGGAGACGCCGTACTGCGCCAGCGCCTGCTCTATCTCCGCCGCGGCCGCTTCGGCGTCCTCGCAGGAACGCAACCGGATGTAGTACTTCTGGTACTGCGGGGGGAACGCGCCGGCGAGGGCTGACTCGTTGAGCCAGAGACCGCTGTAGGTCTCGCTTGGTCCGCGCTTCATGATGCCAACGACGTGCAGGAGTTTGAACTCGCCGGTGGTGGTATCCGTGACCACGACCTCGAAGGGCTCATAGCTCGTGCTGCCACTTTCGTAGCCCTGGAGCGTGAATCGCCTCTGGGTCACATTCGCATAGTTGATTCCGGGCACAACGCTGCCGTCGATGACGGCGTTTTCCGGATTGTCCTTCACCGCCTGCCAGACCTCGCGATCGCTGTCGAAGCCCATGGCCCGCGATTGGAGGGCGATCTTGTTCTCGTCGAGGAAGTTGTCGTCGGCGCCGAAGATCTCGAACGCCTTCTTCTTGAGGGGATGGCCAGCCTCGTCGAGCTGTTCGATCTGAGTGGTGCGAGGATTGGCCACCTGGACCTGGGCAATGGTCTCGATCCTCCGCGTATCGAAGAAGGCGCGGTCGAGGGCTTCGCCGAGCGGGCCAAGGCGATTCGACGCATCGTCCTGCGGGAAGGGATTGGCGGGCTGGGCCTGGACCTCAATGTCCCAGCCGCCGCGCGCCTCCGGATCGAGGAAGAGGCGGCGGAAGTTGAGGTTCATGGTGGAGATCATCACCAACGCGAACACGACGAGGGAGAGCATGGCGATGGTGGCGCCGGTGCGGAAGCGGTTGGAGATGGGATAGGCGATGGCGGTGCGCACGGCGGGCACGGCGCGGGCGAACACCGCGCCGAAACCACGAATGGCGCCGAGCAGGACTTCGGCGTTGTAGATCATCGCGATGGTGGCGGCGAGAACCATGAGCATGCCACCGACAAAGAACGTGGCCATACCTGTGGTGAGCCTTCCGGTGACCGGCTCCAGGTTGCCCCCGGCGAGGAGCACCCAGAGCGCCAGCGCCGCCAAGCTGGTGATCGTGAAGACCGGCCGCTCCGCCACGGCGAATGCGCGGGCCATGAGGGCAGCGCCGATCAGACCGGCCGACAGGCCAGCACCGAGAATGGATGCCTCGTCCCACCGCAGGCCCAGCATCGCCAGGCCGCCGCCGGCAACAATGGTCGCCGCACCGAGCGCTCCCGAGAACGCGCCGGTCGCCCGCGATGCCGCTTCGTTGGTCTCGCGGATGGCGGCGACGATGCTGAGGCGGCTGACCCGCCATGCGGAGATGACCACGGTCACGAAGGTGAGGACGACGCCGATGGCGTAGGCGATGAGCAGGCTGCGCGGTTCGATATGAAAGACGATCTCGACATCGGAGCTGGAGAAGATGTACTGCATCGCGCGGGACATGCCGAGCGACACGGCCACGCCCAGTGCGACGCCGAGCCCGGCCGAAGCGAGACTGTACGCCATGCCTTCAGCCATGAACGCCTGGATGAGCTGCATCCTCCGCATGCCGACGGCGCGGGACATCCCCATCTCGGGGCGGCGTTCGGCGGCGAGCATCACAAGGATGAGGAACACGAGGAGCATGCCCGCGGCAATAGTGAACAGGCCGAGCAAGACGAAGATGGTGGTGAGACTGGCGCCCTAGTCGTGGGCCTGGTCGATGCTGTCGGCCTTGAGTGAGATGACCTGAAGGCGCGACGTGCGCACGGCATCGATCGCGGACTGGGTGACGGTCTTCGAGAGGCCGAGCGTGTCGCGAACGCCTCCGCGGTTGGAGATGGCGACGAAACTGGCGCCGACCAGGAAGTTCTGGCCGGGGGGGAGACTGAACAGGAACTGGGCGGTATCGAGATTCATGACGATGCCGGCGGGCTCCGCCAGCGTCCAGCCGGTGATGTAACGGTCCTGCACGATGCCGACGACGCGGACCGTACGGGGTGCGCCATTGACCAGGATCTCGATGCGCTGACCGGCCTGGAGATCGAGCGCCGCGGCAGCGGACTCGTTCGCGACCACCTGGGCGCGTTCGAGCTGGGATATGTCGAAGGGGATGCCTGCCGTATCGAGGATGTCCTCCTGGAAGCCGGCAAGCTGTCGCGGGTCCACGCCCATGATCACGACTGAGGGCTCGGTCAGCTTCTTGATGGGATTGCTGACAGGCGCCGGAAACCGCAGCATCGGCAGGACACCGTCGACGTTTTCGTCGCCATTGAACGCGGCGATGAGGGTGTCGATGTCGTTGGTGTTGACGATGCCCACAGGGGCGATCTGCTCGTCGTCGAAGGTTGGCTTCAACGTATTTGAGCGGGCCTGCACGATCTCATCGACGCGGCCCAGCTTCTCGTAGGTGTCGTTGGTGATGCTGTAGGTGACGGTGTCGCCGGTGGAGAGAGCGGCCGCAAAGATCACGGTCGAGAGCATGAGGCCGAGGACGATGAGAATGGACTGGGCGCGCCGGCGGGGGATGTTGCGGAGGCCGATTTCGAAGAGGATGGGCTGGCGGTACCGGACGAAGGCGACCGAGCCCACGGCCGCGAGGAGGAGCCCGAGGAGGACCAGGGCCACCAGGGTCATCGGGACGCCAAAGAGGTCGCTCATGCGGGGCCCCTGGAAGCGCGCATGTGGACTGGCGAGGGAGGTTTCTCAGGCATCACGTCTCACAATACGGGGCGAAGGATGGGCCATCTTATGGCGCGCCCGGCCGGGCGGGCAACAGCCGGAGGGTCGGTCAGGGGCGAGTCCGCCGACATTGCAACATACCCGGGCCATTTGGCGCGTTACGAATCTGCGACGGGCGTTGACATCCTTGACCAAACCGTACTATCGTAGATCGAGTCGTAGGGAGGCTGCCGCCTTGGTCACGCCCCTCGTTCCCGAAATCTAGGGCCCACACCGCGTGCGATCGCACGCGGTGTTTTTCATCTCCCCGCATGCAGCACCCAGAGTGAAAGGAAGCGCCCGTGAACTCCGGACTCATCGGCAAGGTGGACAAGTCGAAGAAGTACGCCCAGGAGCGCCACCGGATGCACGTGGCCAGTCTGCAGGTGGAGTTTGACGGCGAGAACGACAGGCACCAGGTCGGGCTGGACGGTGACGCGTGGCGTTGCACATGTGACTTTTTCGGAGGGTGGGGCGCCTGCGCCCACACGATGGCGCTGGAGCGGATCCTGGACGGCATGATCCCGACGTCTGCCATCACGACACCCTCCTTCGCCTGACGGAGGGCGGCCAACAGGACGAGTTCACGCTTGAGATCACGACGCCCGGGAGCTACTATTCCCGGTGGGCGGCATCCCCCGAAGATGCCGCCATTCGTTTTGTGGCGGTCCCCCAGCCCTGCCAGGAGCGTATGCCAAAGTACATCTTCGTGACCGGCGGAGTGGTGAGTTCCGTTGGCAAAGGCATCACGACAGCGGCCCTGGGCCGTATCCTCAAGTCCCGTAGCGTTTCCGTCACCCTCCAAAAGCTGGACCCGTACCTGAACGTGGATCCGGGCACCATGTCGCCATATCAACACGGCGAAGTGTTCGTGACGACGGACGGCGCGGAAACCGACCTGGACCTGGGCCATTACGAGCGCTTCATCGATGAAGAGCTGACGAAGTCGGCCAGCGTTACCACCGGCCAGATCTACCAGTCGGTCATTGCGAAGGAGCGAAAGGGCGAGTTCCTGGGTGGGACGATCCAGGCCATCCCGCACGTGACCAACGAGATCAAGGCGCGGGTGCGCCAGATCGGCAGGGAGACGGGCGCGCAGGTGGTGATCGTGGAGGTGGGCGGGACGGTTGGCGACATCGAGGGCCAGCCCTTCCTGGAGGCGATACGCCAGATCCGGCGGGAAGAGCGGCCGGAGGATACGCTCTCCATACACGTGACGTTCCTGCCGCACGTGGGCTCCACGAACGAGATCAAGACAAAGCCGACGCAGCACTCGGTGCGCGAGCTGCGGAGCATGGGCATCCAGCCGGACGTCATCCTGTGCCGTGCGGACCACGAGGTGACGGCGGAGATCCGGCGCAAGATCGCGCTGTTCTGCGACGTTGACGAGCGCGGGGTGATCTCGCTTCCAACGATGGACAGCATCTACCAGGTGCCGATCATGCTGGAGGATGAAAATCTGGGCGACTACGTCATCGAGCTGTTGAAGCTGGATGCGGCTCCGCGAGACCTGGCGAACTGGCGCGAGATGGTGGACCGGCTGCAGAACCCGACGAACGAGGTGGATATCGCCGTTGTCGGGAAGTACGTGGAACTGCACGACGCCTATCTATCGATCAAAGAAGCGCTGATTCACGCCGGGATCGCGCAACGAGCAAAGGTGAACATCCACTGTGTGCACTCAGAGCGGCTGGAGCAGGAGCCGGTTGGCTCGCTGCTGGAGGGTGTGGACGGGATTCTGGTCTGTCCGGGATTTGGCGAGCGCGGGATCGAAGGGAAGCTGGAGGCCGCGCGCTACTCGCGGGAGAACCGCATCCCGTACCTGGGGGTGTGCCTGGGCATGCAGATCATGGCCATCGAGTACGCGCGCAATGTGCTGGGCCTGATCGGCGCGAACTCCACGGAGTTCAACGTGCAGACGCCGCACCCGGTGATCTCCCTGCTCAGCGAGCAGATGGGCATTGAGGACAAGGGTGGGACGATGCGGCTGGGCGGCTATCCCTGCAGGCTGATTCCCGGGACGAAGGCGGCGGCAGCCTACGGGACGGACGAGATCGTGGAGCGCCACCGCCACCGGTATGAGTTCAATAACAAGTACAAGGCGCAGCTGGCCCAAGCGGGGCTGATCGCGAGCGGGACGCTGCCGGACGGCAGCCTGGTGGAGATCAGCGAGATCGTGGGCCACCCGTTCATGGTCGGATCGCAGTTCCACCCGGAGTTCCGGAGCCGACCGGACCGGCCGCAGCCGTTGTTCCGGGAGTTCATCGCGGCGGCGGTGCAGCTGCGAACGGGTGTGGATGGCGGCCTCATCGCGCAGCAGCGCGAGCGCGTGGCCGCGGGCGGCGCGTAGTCGCTTGAACGAAGACGCCCGCCGATGACGTCGCTAGACATCCTGCTGGCGCTGCACTTCCTCTCGTTGTTCCTGATGATGGCGGGCCTTGGCGCCGTGATCGTCGCGCTGTGGCGTGGATGGACGGAGGAGGACCCGGACCGCGCCCTGATCGCGTTCGAGGACGCGAGCACCGGGCACAAGGCCGGGTTACTGCCCGGGACCATCGCGGTGGGGGCGACGGGGATCTTCCTGGCGGGGGACGCCGACTACAACTTCATCACAACGGGCTGGCTGCTGGCGCTGGAGCTGGTGTACCTGTTTGTGCTGCTGATCTGCGTGCCGCTGCTGGGACACGCGCTGAACCGCGTGCAGATCGAAGTGCTGAAGTCCAAGAAGAGGGGCGAAGCCACGGACGCGCTGCGCGAATTGCTATCCGACAATGTGCCCATCGTGCTGTGCATCGTGATCGTGTTCAGCGTCCCGTTCATGGTGTGGTTGCCGGTGTTCCGGCCGTTCTGAGTAGAGCGCCGCGCGAAATACAATGGACCGAGTGTGTGGCATCACTCGGTCCATTGCATCTCAGCCATCGAGTAACCGACGACTAGTGGTCGTCGCCGCCGGCCGTGTCATCGCCGCCGCCGGCCGATCCATCGGACGATCCATCACCGCTCGATTCCCCGTCACGCTCCCCGCCATCACCATCACCGTCATGGTCGTCACTCTGGGAATCATCACTCGAACCACCATCGTCCGACGCGTCATCACTTCCACTGTCGTCGTCACCCGAGCCCGAACCTGAATTATCGTTGTCGTCGCCATCGTCGCCATCGTCGCCGCCGGGTGTGGCGACCGCGCCACCGTCGTCGTCGTCGCCGCCGTCGTCGCCGCCGTCGTCGCCGCCGCGGTCGCCGCCGTTGTCATCGCCAGGCCCATCATCGCCTGGGCCACCGTCGTGATCGTCACCGGCATCGTCCTCGCCGCCACGATCGTCGGCGTCCTCTGTCGGGAGGAATCCCGGGACATTGATCGTCGGCCCTGGAGTCGCGTCCGCTGCTGCGCTCGTTGGTGCGCCGCCGTCCTCGATGTGGATGCGGGTAGCGTCGATCCGATTGTCGGAGCGGAGCCGTCCGTGTACCTCCACCACCTGTCCGGGCGCGATGTCCTCCAGGGAGAGGGGAGCGCCTCCGCGTGTGAGCTCCGTCCCCTGGCCAACGACCAGCGTCCGCAGGTCTCCGGAAACGTCAACCTGCAGTTCGTTTGCGTTGACGGCCACGACGACGCCGGTGAACTCCACCTTGATGGCAGAATCCGATGAGATCCGCAGGAACTCGCGAACGGGCGAGTTGGACCCGGTGGCCGCCGCCGCGCCGAGACCGGCGCCGCCCACGACGACGATGGCAGCCGTGGCCGCCAGGCCGCTTCGGAGGACCGGGCGGGCGAACAGGGCGCCGAACAGCGCCTTGAGGCCCGCGGGTGCAGGTTGCGTCCTGGCATTGTCCACTTCGATCATCAGTTGGCGTAGCGCGGCGTCTTCGCGTACCGGGGGCGGAACGGACCGGCCAGCATTCGCCAGCCGACCAGCCGTCTCAATGAGCGGGGTATGATCCCCGGCGTCTTTGAACACGCGAGGTCCGTTCTGCTGTTCGCCCAGCAGCCGCTGCAGGTGGTCTTCCGGGCGCTCTTCGTCACCCGCCATCGTTCTTCCCTCCCAGCCGCTTTCTCAGCGACCGCAGTGCCCGCAACTGGAGCAACTTCACTGCCCCTTCACTCTTGCCCAGAATTCCCGCCGTGTCCCGGATGCTCCGGTCCTCTATGAACCGCAGCATCAACACGTTGCGGTGTTCCTCCTTCAGTTGCCCCATGGCCTTCCCCAGATCCTGGCGCTGGAGCGTCCGATGCAGCTCGTCATGCTCACCGCCGGCGTTCTCCAGGTCGAGAGGCGCGGGAGCCACCTTGCGGCGCTTGATCGCGTCCACGGTCTCGTGGTGAGCGATGCGGAAGAGCCAGGCCGCAACCGGCACTCCGCGATACTGGAAGGACCGAATCCCCTTTACAGCCTCCGAAAACACGCTCGATGCGATGTCTTCCGCATCGGCGGCGTGGCCGACCCTCAGGTAGGCGTAGCCGTACACGCGCTGGTAGTTTTCCTCGAAGAGCTGCCGCCATGCGGCTGCGTCGAAGCTAAGCAGGCCATTGACCAGCTCCTCCTCTTGCTCGTAAGGCCGCTGCGCGATCATGTCGCGCTCGGTCGTCATCCGGACATCCAGTCGTGCGAGCACTCTGCTAAAGACATCTCTGGCAAGGCTCCAAAAGGTTACGCACTATGTCGTGCCGGGGCGTCAAGACTCCACGACATAGTGGAGGTTCGAAGATTGGAACGCGCGTTCGTGTTGTCTGGCATGGCCCCCATCGTGCCGGGTCGGAGGACGCCCGGGATCCAGCCTACATCGAGGCGAGCCCCCACCGCATCCGGGAAGCGGTGGATCCTGGCCAGAGCCATCGGTATGGAGCGAGGGTTGGCGAACCGGCAACGCGGGTCATGGGGTTGGCGAAGCGGTCGCAGATGGACGTAGGGGTGAGCGCGGCGAGGTCCGGACGATGGGGGCTGGCCGGACCCGGCCGGCTCGAGGGGTTTCCAGTGGACAGAGGGAGCTCCGGTCGATGGGGGTGGCCCGGAACCCCACTCTGTCCGCTCTGCTTAACCAGCGGCGCACGAGAAAAGAGACGGCCACCGGAATCTCGCGGCACCGGGAGGCGGCAGCGTCAGGCAGGTCAGCCGTCTCCTTCTACCGGACAGCGGCGTTAGACCCGGTGCGGGCCACGGTGAGGCCGCGCACGCTTGCGTCCGGCTTCCGGAGGCAGTTCAAGGGGTGGGAACGATGCGGTCACGTTTCAACCAACGGGACGGCGGGCAGAGCCTCGCGGAGTTCGCGATGGTGCTGCCGGTGTTCCTGATTCTGGTGTTCGGGATCATCGACTTCGGGATGGGGCTGCGAGCGTACATCACGGTGGCCCAGGCCACGCGGGAGGGCGCGCGCTACGCCGCAGTGGGAAACCCGGCGGGCACGTTCACATCCGGGGGCAGCGGGGACTGCTCTGGTTCCGTGACCACGTCGGCCGTGGGGAAGGTGTGCTCCACGATGAACGGCCTGAACCTGACGAATGTGGACAGCGTCAGCGTCACGTATCCCCAGGGAAACGAACCGGGCAAGCCGGTCCGCGTCCAGGCTAGCTACGAGTACCACTACATCACGCCGCTCAAAGCGATCGTCAACTTTATCTCCGCCGGCTCGCTGAATGACACGATCACGGTGACATCGGCGACGGACATGCGCCTGGAGTAACTACGATGTTGCAAAGTTTGAAGCGCCGGGTACGCGCGATCTTCGACGAACGCGGACAGGTGGTGGTGGTGGCTGCCGTCACGCTGCCGGTCCTGTTGGGGATGGCGGGCATGGCAATCGACGTCGGTTCGTACGCAAGCAACCGGAGGCAGATACAGAATGCGGCCGACAGTATCGCGCTGGCGGCGGCGCAGGAGCTTCCGGACGAGAGCGCAGCGGTAGCAGCGGGACAACAGTGGGCGACCCGCAACGGCATCGCACTGGGCGACGTGACGATCACGATCGATGCGGCTACCACCAATGGGGCCACGCCTTCAGCGCGCGCGGCTATCAGCCGCCAGCATGCATTCGCCTTCATGAAGGTGGTGGGCGTCGATTCGAAGGCGGTGAGCGCGCGGGCGACCGCGCAGAAAGTCTCGTTTGGAGGGAGCAGCGGCATCGTGCCATGGACCATCACGCAGGCGACGCAGGACGCAGCGACGCTCGGCGGGCTTGTGGTGATGAAGTACGACGCGGACGGCGCGAACATCGGCAACTTCGGGGCGATACGGATCGACGGGCCGGGGGCGAACACGTACAACACGTCTGTCAAGTTTGGAAGCACGGCATATGCGTGCGCGGCGACGGCGCCGAACTGCACGGCCGGCGCCTGTCCGGGGGTGTATCCGCAGCAGTGCGCTGAGACGGCGCCGGAATGCGACGGGCCGGACTGCACGCCGCAAACAGGCAACCTCATCGGGCCGACGGCCACGGGTGTGGACTTCCGCATCAACAACACGATGGCGGAGTGCGACACGTTCAGTGAGGTGTTCACCGCCCCGGATTCCGTGACCGGAGAGAGCAACATCAACCCGGACTGCAATCCGTGGACGGATGGTCCCGGCAAGTGCACGTCGGATACGGACCTCTGCAGCCGGAGGGTGATCATCATCCCGGTGGTCGACACGTTTGGAAACGGCGCATCGGACCCTGCGACGATCCAGCGGTTTGCGTTGATGTTCCTGGAGGGCTACGACAACGGTAAGTGCCAGGGCAATTCGTGCGAGATCCAGGGCCGGTTTGTCAGGTCTGACATCAACACGCGGGCACTGGCGGGCAGCTATGACGAGGATGCGCTGATTCACTTCACCCGGCTCAGCGAATAGGCGGCTTACCCGGGGAATCAAGGATTCGAGGCCGCGGATCATCCGCGGCCTTCTTTGTGCTCGCGAGACTAGGCCGAAGCGCGCAGATTGCCGAACATTCCTAGGGGTCTGGCTTTGCCAGCACCTCCTTCGCGGCATATCCATTGCACAGGGCGTATCGCTTTGCTCCTGAAACGAGATAGACACGGTGGAGGGACTCCTGCCAACGGGGCGTCGCGCACCAGCTGCGACCCGGAGGAGCAGGCGCTGATCGAGGCGGCGAAGGAGCTGCGCGACGACGCCTGGGCGGAACTCTATCGCCGCCACGCGGAGCAAGTGTACGCGTACATCTACTTCCGCACCGGCGATCGAACTGCCGCGGAGGATCTGGCCGCCGATGTGTTCGTGAGAGCCATCGCCGGCATCAGGAACTACGAGTGGCGCGGCACGCCCCTGCTGGCATGGCTGTACCGCATCGCTCACAACGTGACGGCCGACTACCGGAAGGCGGCGGCCAAGCGAGCGGCACGAGAAGCAGGCGAAGCGCCGGAAGAGATCGAAGAGCGCGTAGACATGGTTCAAGCGCTGGATCAACGAAACGACATGATGAATGCGATTCGATCTCTCACGGAAGACCAGCAGCAGGTACTGATTCTGAGATTCTATGGCGGCATGAGCAACGCGCAGGTTGCGGAGGCCGTCGGCAAGCCGGAAACGGCAGTGAAAGCACTGCAAGCGCGAGGACTGCGGACGTTGCGCCGCATTATCGGTGAGGGAGACAGGCAGACGGCATGAGTTGGCAGGGTACCTTCGACGACGCGCTGGACGCGGCGATCGACGCCATGCGGAGTGGCGACACGATCGACGCGGTGCTGGCGCGCTGTCCGCGACACGCGGCGGCGTTGCGGCCACTGCTGGAGGCCGCTGGCTGGGCCGACCCGGAGGAAGGATACATGCCACCGGGTCCTCGGCTGGGTGAAAACTACAGCCGTGTCGAAGCCGCACTGGGGCGGGCGCAGTGGGATCGCGACGAGGACGCGCCGCACCAGCGGATCGTGAACCGCACGCCGTGGTGGCAGCGCCGCGTCGCGCTCGCGTCGTTGTCGCTTCCGGCGGGGGTGTTCGTGTTCGCCTTGCTGGGGGCGGGTGGTGCGGCGGCGGCCACGCTGGCAGTGACGACGGATCTGCCGGACCGGATGGGGGAGAAGGTCGAGACGATCGCGCCATCATGGGCCCACAGCGTGATACCGGGTGGCGGCAACGGCGATGGTGATGTGGATGACGATGTAGCCGTCGCGCCAGGCGGGGGGTCTCCCACGGCCTCCGCTGCGATATCCACCGCGACCAGCGTGGCGGCAGTGGCCAGCACTGAGCCCGCGGCCTCAGCGACAGCGCACGGACCGCAGGCGGTCACGCTTTCCGGGATGGTGACGAACATTCGCGGCAACACGTTTGAACTGGTCGCCGTGGACGAGACGTACAAGGTGCAGATCGACGCAAAGACGGTCTTGAACGGTGTCCTGGCTGAAGGATCCGGCGCGAGCGTGGACGGCGAGCTGACCGGCAGCAGCCAGGTGCACGCCACCAGGGTTGACGTCACCGCTCCCGCGCCGACGGTGGACACACCGCCAGCCAGCTCGCCCGAGGCGCCGGGGCAGGGCGACCACACGCCACCGGGGCAGGCGGAGAAGACGAAGACACCCCCGGGTCAGGCAGAGGGCGATAGCACGCCCCCTGGCCCGCCCGATAAAACGAAGACGCCAGGCCCACCCGCCGCGCCGCCCGGACAGGGCGGCGCTAATGGCAATGGCGCCGGTGCCGGCAACGGTAACGGCAACGGCGGAAACGGCAATGGAAGCGGGAACGGTCAGTAGCCTGTGTACGCAACGCGTACCTCCTGGTGTTTGTGCCTGACGCCGCGGGGGCGGATACTGGCCGCCGCATGCGCGAACGCGACCTGACCGACTTCACCTTCCGCACCCTACGCACAGCCGACCTGACCGCAGCCGATCGCGATCTGATGCAGGGCTTGTTCGCCACGAACTATCGCCAGGCGAACTCGGCCTACCTGGAGAAATCCTTCGGCACCCTTGGGTTCGCGGCGATCGCAGCATTCGACGATGTGCCCGCCGGGTTTGCTCTGGGCGAGATGCGGATCCTGGACCTACCGCGGCTGCCGCGCCAGACGGTTGCGCTGGCGGGCATCTGCTGCATTAACCCGGCTTTTCGGCGCCGCGGCCTCTTCGGGGCCCTGGAGCTGGCGGCCATGCGTGGTGCGGACATCATCCCCGAGGGCCGCTACCTGAGCGCCGGGCGAATGGCGCATCCGGCCAGCATGCGCACGATGGCACGCAACGCGACGGTGGTGCCCAAACCCGGCGTGCCGATCACGCCGTGGCAACGCGAAGTCGGCCGGGCGATCGCGGCTGCGTACCGGACGCAGCAGTTCGACGACGAGACGTTCGTCTGCGTGGGCAGCGGGACGCCAATCGGCTATCCGGTCATGGACATCGAAGTGGAGCCGGAGGAGTGGCGAGTGTTCGAGCCCGTCAACCGGGACCGTGGCGACTCGCTGCTCGGGCTCTGCTGGCACCCGGACGCGCCTGACGGCTGGTAGGCGCTAGAACGGCAAGCCTTTCAATCCATGGACGCCCTTGAGCGCGGCGATCTCTCCGGCGTGGCCGACAGGGTGTGTCGCGAGGAGGGCGCTGATCATCCAGCCAATCGTGGTCTCGCCGAAGGGACCCTGGGTGGTGCGGTCCAGCTCGGCATCGGAGACGCCGGCGAGATACGCGTCCGTGGCTGCGTACACGGCCTTCGCGTACTCCGGGAACGCTGGAAGGCTCATTTTCACGGAAGAGGCCCAGTCCGTTGTCATGGCCGGGGGGACACCCGGAAAGGCGATGCCCGCTTTCGATTCCCAGCCGGCGGTTTGGTAGAGCGACGGCTTGCGCTGGAGGAATGTCTGGGAGATCACGTCTTCCGCGATCACGGCGTGGGCGTACGTAGAGGCGATGGAGTTGACGGTGGATCCGGCGATGTCCTTGTGGAGGATGTCTCCCGTGCATTCGGCGATCATCTGTTCGACGGTGCCGTGCCAGAAGTCGAGTTGCGTCCGGATAGTTTCCTGAACCTTCATGCTGGCGCTCCTTTTGAGATACCTGGAGGGGATCGTTGCCGTACCTTCGGGCCCGTGGGTCGGGCGGATCATAGCACGGTCACTTTTCTTTTGAAAGTGTCCCGGTGGAGCTGTGCTATCTATCCGCGTTTCGAGACGTGCCAGCGGACGATCATGGCGGCGACGGTGCGACCCTGCTCGTCGGCCAGGTCGACGTTCGCGACGAACTCCGCTTTCCCGTCGGCATCGAGCCGGGCGGCAATCGCGGCCGCATCCTCGGATAACGATGCGGTGGCGGTGATGGGTCCCTTCGCGAGGCGCCGGTACGAGATCTCGGCGCCGGCGGCCAGGGGCGTCATGCCGGCGAGCCGTTCGGCGAGCGCGCCGACCATGGCCGCGCCGGACGCGGCCTCGGCGGCGGCGAAGAGACCGGCCGCGTGCTGGGACTGGACATGGTTGAGCAGGTGCGGGTCATCGGGCAAGCGGACGACGCCGCGCCCGGGGCCGACCTCCACGATCTCGAGGCCGAGATGCTTGTTCAACGGCACCGCGTTCGCCAGCCCGGCCTTGAGCATGTCATAGTCCATCGCCTGCCCTCCGTTGTATCAGTCTCCGGGCCCGCCTATTCTCCACCCGGGTATCAACTGTGTCGTAGTCCAGGGTGTGTGTCCATGATGTACGAGGCAACGCTCGAATCCTTGCAGCAGCATCTGGTGCCGGCCTGGTTCCACGACGCGAAGTTCGGGATCTTCGTGCACTGGGGACCATTTTCGGTGCCGGCGTGGGCGCCGCGGACGAAAGTGGACTTCACGAACCCCACGTGGCCGGCAAACAACGCCTACGCGGAGTGGTACCTCAACACGATGAGCATTCCCGGGAGTGCGACCGAGCGGCACCACAAGGAGACCTATGGCGCGGGCTATCCATACGAGCGGTTCGGAGCGACATTCCGAGAGGGCGCGGCGGGGTGGGACCCGGAGGGGTGGGCGGCGTTGTTCCAGGCGGCGGGCGCGCGGTACGCGATCCCGACCACGAAGCACCTGGACGGCTTCCTGATGTGGCCCAGCGGCCTCCCCAACCCCCACCGCGCCGGGTGGCAGTTGGAGCGCGACGTCATCGGCGACCTTGGCGCCGCGGTGCGCGGACGCGGGATGCGCTTCGGGCTTTACTACTCGGGCGGCATGGACTGCACGTTCGGCGGACTGCCCATCGACAGCCTGGCCGCGGCGCTGCGGGCCATACCCCAGACCGAGGACTACGCCCGCTACGCGGACGCGCACTGGCGAGAGCTGATCGAGCGGTACCGGCCGGACGTGCTATGGAACGACATCGGATGGCCGCAGGTGGGGAACTTCAACGAGATTTTCGCGGACTACTACAACGCGCAGCCCGACGGCGTCGTGAACAACCGCTTCGACATGCTGGGCGCGCACGCCGGGCGCGTGCACCACGACTTCTTCACGCCGGAGTACGACACATCGAAGGAGATCAAGCTGAAGAAGTGGGAGGCGTGCCGCGGCATCGGCAACTCCTTCGGGTTCAATCGGAACGAGACGGAGGAGGACTACGTCTCGGGCCGCGAGCTGATCCAGAGCCTGGCCGACATTGTTAGCAAGAACGGCAACCTGCTGCTGAACGTGGGGCCGACGGCGAGCGGCGAGATCCCGTGGCCACAGGCGGCGCGGCTGCTGGAGATCGGCCAGTGGCTGCGGGTGAACGGCGAGGCGATCTACGGCACGCGGCCGTGGCACACGGCCGAGGCAGTGACGCCCGAAGGGAACCAGGTGCGCTTCACGGCGGGCGCGGACGCGCTGTACGCGATCGTCTTCGACCCGGGCGAGGCCGCGAGTATCACCATCCCGGGGATCGAGGCGGCATCAGGCACCGCGGTGCGCCACCTGGGTCGACTCGACGAGGCGCGGGTGGAACGCACGACCGGGGGCCTTCGCGTCGCTCTGCCACCGGGACCGGCGACGTCGCGCCAGCGCGCATTCCCGTGGCGCATGCGAAGGTGTTCGGCTGGTACGACAACGAGTACGGAAGCTACGTGTACAGCCTCGGGGAGCTGGTGAGCTGGCTTGCGA
>JACRBR010000122.1 GCA_016213125.1 Chloroflexota bacterium
GCGAGGCCCACCCAGCGCCACTTGCTGAAGCTCAGCACGAACTGAAAGAGCAGGTGCGCGAACACCTCGCCCGCGATGGTGATCCCGAGCCCGGAGGCGTCGGTGAAGTCGTACGCCCCCTCGCGCCCCGCCTCGTGCCTCTGCTCGAACATCACCTCCTTCGCCGGACCGTGCAGCGCACGCCACTCCTGCATGCGGCGCTGCAGCGTGCGAAGCTGCGAGAGGTCGTACGTGGCTCCGTGCCGGCGCCGAAGGTCCGACAGGATCGTCTTGCCCTCGAGCACCCCGCCCTGGTCCGAGACCAGCAGCGGTACGACCTCGCTCTCCCAGACCGCAGCGAACGGGTCGGACCGCGTCCGCCACAGGCGCGGCGCCTTGCTGTCGCTCGGCAGCAACCCCTGCTTCCAGGTGTACGCGCTCCGCTCGCTCATCCCCGCCGCCGCTGCGGCCGAGGCAATCGTCTTTTCTTCGTCCATCTTCTTCCTCAACAACCTGACCTGCGCGTCGCTGACCATCGGCTCCTGGGCGCCCCAGAAATGGGCCTGGGGGCCTGGAACCGCAGCCTCGCACGTGCCGTCAGGACGGCGGTCGACCTGCAAAAGTAGTTGTCGTCGACCTGCAGAAGTAATTGTCGCTCATCACCGCATCGCGGGTGTCGTGAGAGCCGGGCGCAGGCCTTGACGCGACCGAGCACGGCGACACAATCCTAGATCCCCGAGCAAGCAGCCCCCGCGGGCCCCGAGCCTGGTTTCGTACGCTCGCGCCGTCGCCCCCCCTCTTCGCTCCCCCTCCGCCCTGTCCCCCTCCTCGCCCTCGCTTCCCCTTTGCCTCTGGCGCACCCTCCCCACCGAAGCCGAGACGGGGGGAGCCAGAGCGACGGCGAAAGCGAGGGCGCCGGGGGTCAAGCGGTGCGGGGGAGCGAGGGCGCGGAGGGCGGGTTGGGGTGAGCCTCCGAGCGGCCGAGGGTGCACTCGAAAAAGCTGCGGGGGGATCGACAACGGGCACATGGAACTTACCTTGCGGCGCATGGCAAAAGGGTACCTGCCGTACGACATCGACCAGCGACTGCTGCTGCCGCCGGACATGCGGGCGTGGCTGCCGGAGGGGCACCTTGCGCTGTTCATCTTGGACGTGGTCGCAGAGCTCGACCTGTCGCAGATCTATGCATTCTACAACGCGAAGGACGACCGGGGCCGTGCGGGGTACCACCCGGCGATGATGGTGGCGCTGCTGGTTTACGCGTACTGCGTGGGCAAGCCATCGTCACGGCGCATCGAGCGGGCGACGCACGAGGACGTTGGATTTCGGGTGCTCGCCGGCGACCAGCATCCCGATCACGACTCGATCGCGTCGTTTCGCAAACAACACCTCGATGCGCTCGCCGGCCTGTTCTTGCAGGTCTTGCAGCTCTGCCAGAAGGCGGGGCTGATCAAGCTGGGGCACATCGCGATCGACGGCACGAAGATCAAGGCGAACGCATCGAAGCACAAGGCGATGAGCTACGAGCGGATGGGCGTGGCGGAAAAGAAGCTCGAAGAGGAGGTCCGGAAGCTGCTGGCTGAGGCCGAGCGTGTCGACGCCGAGGAGGACGCCGAGCATGGCAAGGGGCGACGAGGCAACGAGCTGCCCGACGAGCTTTCGCGGCGCGAGAGTCGGTTGCGCAAGATCCGTGAAGCCAAGGCCGCGCTCGAGCGCGAGGCGAAGGAGAAGGCGGCAGCGCAAGCCGCGGAGCTCATCGCAAAGCGCGCGGAGCGGGAGCGAGAGGCGGCGGAAAGGGGAAAAAAAGCGACCGGCCCCAAGCCTGACGTGCCGGATCCGGAGCAAGCGGTTCCGGAGCCGAAGGCGCAGCGCAACTTCACCGACCCGGAGTCGCGGATCATGCCCGACGGCGCGAACAAGGGCTCGTTCGTACAGGCCTTCAATGCGCAGATCGCCGTCGATGCGGAGGCGCAGGTGATCGTGGCCGCCGAGCTGACGCAGTCACCGAACGACGCGCGTCAGCTCGTGCCGATGGCGCGGGCCATCGTCGAGAACGTGGGGAAGATGGCCGACACCACCTCCGCGGACGCCGGCTACTTCAGCGCCGAGGCTGTCTCGCACCCCGCACTTGCCGGGACGAATCTGCTTGTGCCACCGGATCGGTTGAAGCACGGCGTCGAGCCGGCTCAAGGATCACCCGACCCGACCGCGACGCCGGCGCAGCAGATGCGCCACAAGCTCGCGAGTGCTCCTGGACGAGCGCTCTACACGATGAGGAATGCGATCGTAGAACCGGTCTTCGGTCAGATCATGGAGGCGCGAGGCTTGCGACGTCTCCTGCTACGTGGCTTCGCCGCCGCGCGCGCCGAGTTTCGGCTCATCGCCACGACCCACAACCTGCTCAAGCTGTTCCGCAGCGGTCGAAATCGTGCGCTACTGACGGCCTGAGACGGCCAAAAAACGTCCCCAAGGGCCGCGCCACGACGGTACCTCCGTCGTCCGCTCCCTTTCGGGCACGTCCGCCCCCAAGCCAGGGACCGACAAAGAAAAGGCGCAGCGCGCGCGGCGCCCGGCACCAACCCCTCCCAGGGTCACGGAAGGCCGCGGAAGGGCCCCGGCGGGAAAGCCCGACACACACCTCGCGGCAGGCCTCGAGCGCCTTCTGTCCGTTCGCGTCGACCGCGCGCTGCGCCGTCACGAGGGGCGCCTCGGTCGGGAGGCGATTCGCTGCATGGTACATCCGCTCCGTGAACTTCACGGTCGCCACGCCCGAAGCGCCGGCCTCCGAGGCGTCC
>JACRBR010000011.1 GCA_016213125.1 Chloroflexota bacterium
ATCTCGCCGAACAGGCCGGTGCGGCGAGGGCCGAGCACTGGCTGCGGCGCGACGACATGCCGGCCTTTCACGCCGGCGACGAGGTGACGATCGCCTCGCTGCCCATCGGCGCACCCGCCGCTGCCGCCCAGGTGGAGGAGTTGATCGCCTGCGGCATGCGATCGCTGATCGTGACGGGCGCGGCGGGGAGCCTGCAGCCGCACGCGCCGATCGGGACGGTCGTGTTGCCGACGAGCGCGATCCGCGAAGAAGGCACCTCGCACCACTACACGCCATCGCACGAGCCGGCGCTGCCCGCTCCCCGGCTGGTGGCGTTGCTGGAGCAGGCGCTAAGGGCGCACGGCATCGACTACGTGAGCGGGCCGACGTGGACGACCGATGCGGTGTACCGCGAGCATCGCTCGAAGATCGATCGCTATCGCCGGGCCGGCGTCGTCACGGTGGAGATGGAGCTTTCCGCGCTGCTGACGATCGCCACCTACCGTGGTGTGGAATGCGCAGGGCTGTTCGCGGTGTCGGACGAGCTGCACGGCGACGGATGGGACCTGGGGTTCGGCGCCGACACCTTCCTCGGTGCGATGGCCCGCGCCGCCACGGTCGCGTTGGAGGCCGCGCGGCGATCCGCGGCCGCGGGATCTCCCGGAGCCGGCCCTACGAGGTGAACTGGTTCGGCATGGCCTCGGCAAGCGGCACATGTGGCAGGCCGAGCGATTCCGCCAGCGCCGCGTGGACCACGTGACCCTCGCTCACCAGCACACCCTTCGCCAGGGACTCGTCGGACAGCAGCGCCTGCCGCGGTCCCAGCCGCGCGATCTCCAGGACGTACGGTAACGTCGCGGCGGTCAGCGCAGCCGTCGACGTAACCGGCACGGCGCCCGGCATGTTCGCGACGCAGTAGTGCACGACGCCCTGGTCGACGTACACCGGGTCGGCGTGCGTGGTCGGACGCGATGTCTCGCACGTGCCGCCCTGGTCGATGGAGACGTCGACGATCACGGAGCCGGGGGCCATCGACCGCACCATCTCTCGCGTCACGAGCCTGGGGGCAGATGCTCCCGGCACCAGCACCGCGCAGACCAGGATGTCGGCCCGGGCGAGCGCCCCCGCGATGGCAAGCGGGCTCGCGAGCAGCGTCGTGGCCCGGCCGGGCCAGCGCGGGTCGATGTGGCGCAGCCTGTCCAGGCGCGTGTCGAACACCGTCACGCGCGCGCCCAGCCCGACGGCCACCTGGAACGCGTTCTCGGCGACCGTCCCCGCGCCGAGCCCCACGACGTGCGCAGGCGGCGCCCCCGGCAGGCCGGAGATCAGCTTGCCCTTGCCCGGCCCGGGCTTTCGCAGGTACTGCGCGCCGATCTCGGTCGCCATGCGGCCGGCGATCTGCGACATCGGCACCAGCAACGGGAGGGAGCCGTCGGGGAGCTGCACCGTCTCGTAGGCGATGGCGGTGACCTTCGAGTCGAGCAGCACCTTCGTGAGATCCGGCAGGGCCGCGAGGTGCAGGTAGGTGAAGAGCGTCTGCTGGTCTCGCACGAGCGAGAACTCCGCCTCGAGTGGCTCCTTCACCTTCACCAGCAAGTCGGCGCGCGCCCAGACATCCCGGGCCTGCTCGACCACCACGGCGCCCGCGGCCTCGTACGCGCTATCCGGGCAGCCCGCGCCCGCTCCCGCGCCGCGCTCGACGAGCACCTGGTGCCCGTGTTCGACCAGCGCGTGCGCGCCCTCGGGCGTCAGCCCGACGCGGTACTCCTCGCACTTGATCTCGCGCACCGTCCCGACAATCATCGCTCCTACAGTATCGGCGATGGGCCGTGTGAACGGCAGTAAAGTAGTGAAGCCAAGCTGCTATATCCCCTGTCCCCTGTCCCCTGTCCGCTGTCCACCGTCCCCTGTCGACTGTAAACTGACATCGTGCGCTTCGCCGTCCTCGTCTTTCCCGGCACCTGGTCCGACAAGGACTGCCAGTACGTCCTGGAGCACGGGCTGGGGCAGCAGGCCGACCTCGTCTGGCACCGCGAGTCCAACCTCGAGGCCTATGACGCCGTCGTCATCCCCGGTGGCTTCTCCTACGGCGATCACCTCCGCACGGGGGCGATCGCCCGCTTTTCTCCGGTGATGGAGGCCGTTTCCCGTCACGCGGACCGCGGCAAGCCCGTCATCGGCATCTGCAACGGCTTCCAGATCCTGTGCGAGTCCCACCTGCTGCCCGGCGCGTTGATGCGCAACGACAGCCTGCAGTTCCGCTGCGTCCCAACGTGGCTCCGCATCGAGAACGCCGATACGGTGTTCACGCGGGCGGGGCATGAGGGGCAGGTGCTGATGGTACCGGTCTCGCACGGCGAGGGCAACTACTACGCGGACCCGCAGACGATCGCGATGCTGGAGGACGCGCGCCGCGTGATCTTCCGCTATGTGACGCCGGAGGGCGAGCAGACGGCCGAGGCCAACCCCAACGGCTCCATCAACAACATCGCCGGGATCATCAACGAGCGCGGCAACGTACTGGGCATGATGCCTCATCCCGAGCGCAGCTCCGAGCCCGCCATGGGCGGCACCGACGGCCTCGTCATTTTCAGGAGCATGATCGAGTCGGCGGTTTCGGCCGTCGCCTGACCCCGATTCTCGCTGTAGGCGCCTACTGGCAGTCGATGCGGATGCCCTGCTCGACAGTGCCCGCTGTCACGTTCACCACGACGCCCACGCCGCTCCCCAGCGCCACGACGGACGTCGCCGCCAGACCGTCGACGGTCGTTGAATCGATGGGGTCGGCCGTTCCCAGCGTCACCACGCTGAAGCGCACCTCGGTGCCGTCCGCGACGGGCAGGCCGTCCACGTCGAGGACGCGCGCCGACACCCTCGACGGCTGCACGCCGTCACAGACGAGCGCCTGTGGCTCGGCCGTCAGTTCAATCGTTGCCGGCGCGCCGTCGGCGGGTGTGACACTGGGTGACGCCGTGCCCGGTGGAAGCGTGGGAGGCAAGGGTGTCAGGCCGGCGGAGGCTGCCGTAGGTGTCGATGTGGACGCGGTGTCATCGCCGTCGTCACAGGCAGCGAACAGTGCCGGGGCCGCGATCGCGGCGACGATTGTGAGCAACGTCTTCGATGTGCGCTTCACGCTTCAGTCTACTTCACGGCGAAGATGCGGTAGCCGACGGTCCCGGCGCCAAAGTACCCCACGCCGACGCACACGAGCTTGTTGAGCCATGCGTACTTCTCGTGTCCGGTCTCGAAGCGCGGCGCGGTCCGGAAGTAGAACTCGGAGAGCGGTACGTCCTCGCCGCCCAGCGCACGGGCTATGACCTCGGGCGTGGCGTCCAGGATGCCGTGATACGACACGAAGATGGGTGCGCCGTCGTCGGTCTGGAAGGTCGCGCGCACGTCGAGTTCCCCGACGCCGTTGGCCAGCGTCAGGAACCAGTCGCCGCCGCCCGGCCGCACGATGCCGCGCAGCCGCGGGCCCTCGAACACGCCGTCCTTCACCATGAAGATCGCGCGGCTGCCGAACGGCGTCTGGCCCAGCGACTCCGGCGGCTCCAGGTTTATGTGCGCGTCGAGCAGGTGCTCGGTGACAAGGGCATCGGGAAACGTGGGCATCGGGCTCCTCCTCCCCGGTGGCGGGAACCCGGTCAGCGTATCACCGTTCAGC
>JACRBR010000128.1 GCA_016213125.1 Chloroflexota bacterium
ATGCCGGCAGGTCGACTCGGCCCGGAAGGGTAACGTCGCCGGGAAGGACGAGAGAACGTGAAACGGGGCAAGAAGTACATCGAGAAGTCGAAGCTCGTCGATCCGGAGAAGCTGTACACGCCCGAAGAGGCCATCAAGCTCGCGAAGGAATGCTCCTTCGTGAAGTTCGACGAGACGGTCGAGCTGCACCTGCGCACCACCCTCGACCCGCGCCACGCCGACCAGCAGGTGCGCGGCACCGTCCTCCTCCCGCACGGGCTAGGCAAGTCCGTGCGGGTGCTGGTCTCCTTCTTCGGGCGGGAGACGCCGGTGGAGCTGGACTTCCTCCAGGTCGAAAGGCTGTAGCGACACCGGAACCGTAGCGCGGGCTTTCCAGCCCGCGCGATGCGGTCGAAAAAGTTGCGTGGGCCTTCAGCCCGCGATGTTAAACAAACCGAATACGGCCGCAACCGTGGCCAGCGCGTTAGACCTCACCGGCCGCCAACCAGCGAGGGAGCGTCAGGAGAACCACCATGGCAAAGAAGATTCGCGCCGTCCTCACTCTCCAGATCGAAGCCGGAAAAGCCAACCCCGCCCCACCCGTCGGCCCGGCGTTGGGCCAGCACGGCATCAACATCATGGGCTTCTGCAAGGAGTACAACGAGAAGACCTCTAGCCAGGCCGGCATGATCGTGCCGGCGGAAATCACCGTCTTCGAAGACCGCTCCTTCACCTTCGTGCTGAAGACGCCGCCCGCCAGCGATCTGCTGAAGAAGGCCGCCGGGCTCGAGAAGGGCAGCCGCGCCCAGAAGCGCGAGAAGGTCGGCACCCTGAGCCGCGACCAGATCAAGAAGATCGCTGAGATGAAGGTGAAGGACCTCAACGCGAACGACGTCGAGGCCGCGATGCGCATGGTTGAAGGCACCGCCCGTAGCATGGGCATCGAAGTCAGTTAGCCGGACGACGAAGGCCGAACGCAACCGCAAGTAGGCCGGCTCGGCCCCATACGTAAGGGGTAACGTCGCCGGGAGGAGTAGCGAGATGCCAAAGCACGGTAAGAAGTACATCGAGAAGTCGAAGCTGGTCGATCCCGACAAGCTGTACACGCCCGACGAGGCGATCAAGCTGGCGAAAGAGACATCGTTCGTGAAGTTCGACGAGACCGTCGAGCTGCACCTGCGCACCGGCTTGGACCCGCGCCACGCAGACCAGCAGATCCGCGGCACAGCGCTCCTGCCCCACGGCCTGGGCAAGACCGTCCGCTTGCTGGTCTTCGCCGAAGGTGAGGCCGCTCGGCTGGCGCAGGAAGCCGGAGCCGATGAGGTTGGCGGCGACGAGCTGATCAAGAAGGTCGAGGGCGGCTATACCGACTTCGACATCGCCATCGCGGAGCGCAGCCTGATGGGCAAGGTCGGCCGTCTCGGCCGCGTACTGGGGCCGAAGGGCCTCATGCCGAACCCCCGCTCTGGCACGGTCGTCGAGGGCGACGACATGCCCAAGGCCGTGAACGAGGCGCGGCAGGGCCGCGTCGAGTTTCGGCTGGACCGCACCGCCATCATCCACGTCCCGATCGGCAAGGTCTCGTTCGACGAGGCGGCGCTGGAAGAGAACATGGGCGTGCTGGTGTCCGAGATCGTGAAGGCGAAGCCCAGCGGCGGGAAGGGCATGTTCATCAAGAGCATCACCCTCACGACGACGATGGGCCCCGGCATCCGCCTCGATCCCACGCCGACGCTGGCGATGCGGGCAGGTTAACGCGAGCCGTACGGACAGGTCTTCAGACCTGTCCTGCAGCGCCGCGGACGGCGAACGAGCTTCACCTGCGAGCGGGTCTCGCGTCCCGCGGGCGCCTTTCATACACTCAGGTCATGCCCGTAAGACGCAAGCTCGGTGAAGCGGTCGTTGCACGCCCTGCGCGACACGCATTCCTCCGCATCCGCGACTTCTTGGCGCTCGTCGACCACGGCGTGCGCGAGCGTATGGGCCCGCGCGCATACCGGTCTTGGGAGACGCGGCAGCGCTTCGGCTACGTGCAGTACTGGAAGGGCGAACACTGGCTGCACTACGAGTGCTGGGTGCAGCGCAAGACGCAGCGCCTCGAGATCGGCCTGCACTTCGAGGGAGACCGCGACCGCAGCTATGCGGCTGCCGGCCTGCTGGCCGAGCACGCGATCGAAGTAGCCGCAGCCGCGGGCCCCGAGTACGAGCTTGAGGAGTGGACCCCCACCTGGGCCCGCCTGCACCGTGCCTTCCCCGCACCATCGCTGACGGAGGATCTGGCCGCCGATGCGGCGGCCCGCGTCGTAGCCCTGATCCACGGCATGGAACCCCTGCTCGCGAAGGTCGGCCTCCGATGACACACCGACCTCCCGCATGCGACAGCGCCATCGCTGCCTCTCGCACGATCGATATAGAACCTCTGTGTGCTCTGTGTCTCTGTGGTGAATCACATGCTGGTTGACTGCCACGTCCACCTGCAGCCGCACGGCGAGAAGCCGCCGATGACGCGCGAGCGCATCGCCGAGTACCTGCGCGTCGCCCAGGAGCGGGGCGTTGACGCCATCTGCATCACCGAGCATCTCTTTCGGTTCGAGGAGGCGTACCGGGCGCTGTACGGCTGGTGGGACGCCGACCAGGACCAGCGGCTGGCGGGCATGGTCGCCCGCTACTGGAAGGACCACGTCAGCGGCAGCGTCGCCGACTACGTCCGCGTCGTCGAGGCGGCGAAGAGCGCCGGGCTGCCCGTGTACCTCGGGCTGGAGATGGACTGGCTGCCTGGAAAGAGCGACATCCTGCGCGAGTTCCTCGCCCCGTACGACTGGGACGTCGTGCTCGGCTCCGTGCACTACATAGGCGCCTGGGGTATCGACGACGACGAGTTCCTCTTCGAATGGGAGAATCGGGACGTAGCACAGGCGTGGGACAAATACGGCGCGCTGATGAGGGAGTTGGCGGAGACCGGCCTCGCCGACGTGCTGACGCATCCGGACGTGGTGAAGAAATTCGGCCACCGGCCCACCGACGAAACCCCGCTGCACGCCGCCATCGTCGAAGGCGCCGCGTCGACCGGCGCCGCGATCGAGCTGAACACGAACGGCCTGCGCCGGTGCAAGGAGATCTTCCCCGCGCGGCCGCTGGTGGAGCGCGCGAAGGCCGCCGGCCTGCCCATCACCCTCGCATCGGACGCCCACTACCCGAAGCACGTCGGCCACGCCTTCGACGAAGCGGCAGCCTGGGCCCGTCGCGCAGGATACGAGGAGGCGTCCTATTACGTCGGCCGCAAGCGAGAGTCATATCCGCTGAAGTGAGTGCCGGGCCGTCATTCTGAGCGCAGCGAAGAATCTTCGTCGGGCGTCGCCGAGAGTCCTATGCGACAGCGCGTTCGCGTCAGTAACAGAGGGCTGTCCACTGTCCACTGTGAGCTGTGTATCACCGAGTGGCCTCCGCCCGGGCCATCATTCTGGTGGCGCGATAGGAGCTGCTGTCATTTCCGAGCGCAGCGAAGAATCTTCGTCGGGCGTCGCCAGGAGCCCAATGCGACAGCGCTTCGCGTCAGCAACAGAGAGGTCTGTCCACCGTCCACTGTGAACTGTGTACTACCTGGCCCTGAAGTTGCCCGACTTCCCGCCGGACTTCGCAACCAACCGCACCTTCTCGATGCGCATGCCGCGGTCGGCGGCCTTGCACATGTCGTACACAGTCAGCGCCGCGACGCTCACGGCCGTCAGCGCCTCCATCTCCACGCCCGTCTTCCCCGTCGTGCGTACCGTTGCCTCGATCTCGATGCTGGACGCCTTCACGTCCGGCGTCAGCGTGACGTCGATGCCCGTCAGCAGCAGTGGGTGGCACAGCGGAATCAGCTCGTGGGTGCGCTTGGCCGCCAACACGCCGGCGATCTGGGCGACTGCGAGCACGTCGCCCTTCGCGACACCGCCGCGCTGGATGAGCGCCAGCGTCTCCGGCTTCATGACGATGCGGCCCCGCGCTGTCGCGACTCGCACCGTGTCGTCTTTCGGGGAGACATCGACCATCCTGGCGCGCCCGCGGGCGTCGATGTGAGAGAGCTTTGCGACCTTCGCCGCACGTGCAGCCATCGCTCTTTCCTAACGACTAACGACCAAACGACTACCCCCCGATGTACGACATCTCGACCTTCTTGTCGAGCCCATCCGTCGCCGCTGACCGGAGCTCCGAGTAGCGATCCTCGCGCGCAAGCCACACCTCGCGCACGATGGCGGCGATGGAGTCATCGCTGCTGCCGTCGCGGACGCGCGCCCGCATGTCGGTGCCCTGCGCGGCGAAGAGGCAGGTATACAGCTTCCCGTCGGCGGAAAGCCGCGCGCGGGTGCAGTCGCCGCAGAACGGCTGTGTCACAGAAGTGATCACGCCGATCTCGCCGCTGCCTCCGGAGTAACGCCAGCGCCGCGCGACCTCGCCGCGATAGTTCGGATCGACGGGCTCGAGGGGCATCTCGGTGCTGATGCGATGCACGATCTCCGCGCCGGGAACCACGTCGTCCAGCCGCCACCCGTTCGAGTGACCGACGTCCATGTACTCGATGAACCGCAGGATGTGCCCGCGCTCCCGCGCCCAGCGCGCCAGCTCGACGACCGTGTGCTCGTTTACGCCGCGCTTCACCACGCAGTTGATCTTGACCGGCAGGCCGGCGGCTGAGCAAGCAGCGATGCCCTCCAGCACACGGTCTACCCCGAACCCGGCATCATTCATCGAGCGGAAGACGGTGTCATCGAGTGAATCCAGGCTCACGGTGATGCGGCGCAGCCCGGCCGATGCCAGGGCGGACGCCTGCGCCGTGAGCAGCGAGCCGTTCGTGGTCAGCGCGATGTCCACGCCGTCGATCGCCCTCAGCATGCGGACCAGAGCGGGCAGTCCGGAGCGCAGCAGCGGCTCGCCGCCGGTGAGGCGCAGCTTGCGCACGCCCTGTGCGGCGAAGATGCGAGAGAGCCGCGCGATCTCCTCGAACGAGAGGATCTCGTCGCGCGGGAGGAACTCCCAGTCGGAACCGAAGACCTCGCGCGGCATGCAGTACCGACAGCGGAAGTTGCAGCGGTCGGTGACGGAGATCCGCAGATCGCGAAGCGGCCGCCCCAGGCGGTCGTGCGGTTGCACGCTTCCCGCGTCGTGCACTTCAGCCTGCTGCTGCGTCACGTGACACTTCCTTCAAGACCTCCAGCGCCATCGCGGCCGCCTGTCCTCGATGGCTGATGCGGTTCTTCTCGTCCGGCGGCAGCTCGGCGCTGGTCTTCCCGCCGTAGCCTGGGACCACGAACACCGGATCGTAGCCGAAGCCGTGTGTGCCCCGCGACTCATGCGCGATGCGCCCTTCCCACGCCGCCTGCACGACGCGCGGCCGGCCGCCTTGGGGCGCGATCGCTATCGCGCAGACGAACCGCGCGGTG
>JACRBR010000125.1 GCA_016213125.1 Chloroflexota bacterium
CTCCAGCGTCGAGCCGGGTGTCTCCCCAGCCTCCAGACGTCGCAGCCCCCGGCGCAGCCGTGCGATACCCGGAGCACGAGACGCCGGGCGTTTGCTGCGGTCAGCCGGCTCCAGCCGCGTTCGCAGCTCCTCCAGCGCGTCCGATCCCGCCGGCGCGCCAAGTTCGTGCCGGATCAGCGCGACGTACGCGGGCAGCAGATCGTCCATTACGAGTGGGTGATAGTCGGTACGAGGCTCCCGTGCGTTCAGCCCGCAGCAACGCCGGCCGTGCGCTTCGCCCGTGACCGTTCGACGATCGCCGGCAGGGTGCGCAGAACGTAGTCGATGTCTTCGGCCGTCGTGTCCGGGCCCAGGCTGAAGCGCAGCGTCGACGCGGCCTTTTCCAGCGGCACCCCGCAGGCGATGAGCACATGTGACGGCTCGATCGTCGTCGCGTTACAGGCAGCCCCGGCGCTCACCATGATCCCGGCCGCGTCCAGGTCGGCGACCAGGTCGCGCGAATCGGCGCCGTCGAAGCTGATGCTGACGGTGTTCGCCAGCCGCCGTTCCGAGTGTCCGTGCAGCTCCGTGCGCGTGATCGACGACAAGATCCCGTCGCGCAGCGTGGTCGCCAGCGATCGTACCCGCGCGCTGTCATTCTCGAGCGACTCCTGCGTCATCCGCAGTGCCCCCGCCGTGCCCACGATGCCGGCGACGTTCTCAGTGCCCGCACGGCGCTGGCGCTCCTGCCCTCCGCCGTTCTGCTGCGCCAGGAACGGCACGCCCCGCCGGATGTACATGATGCCGACGCCCTTCGGACCCCGGAACTTGTGCGCCGAGAGGCTTAGCAGGTCTACGCCGCGTTCCGCGAAGTCCATGCGCAACGTGTTCGGCGCCTGTACGGCGTCGGTGTGGAAGGCGATGCGCTTCCGCAGCGCTGCCGCCCGCTCCCGCACGGCCGCCGCGATCTCGAACACCGGCTCGATCGTGCCGATCTAGTTGTTCGCCGTCATGACGCTGACAAGCACGGTCTCGCCCCTGATGGAACGGGCTACATGATCCGGGTCGACGAGCCCATGACCGTCGACCGGCAGGCACGTCACCTCGAACCCGAATCGCTCCAGGTACTGGCAGGCGTGCAGCACGGCGTGGTGTTCGATTTGCGACGTGACGATGTGGTTGCCGGCGCGCGCCTTCTTCTGCTGGAACGCTACGCCCTTGATCGCGGTGTTGATCGACTCGCTGCCTGCGCCCGTGAACACGATCTCCGTCGGCCTACAGCCGATGATCGACGCCACTGTCTTACGCGCCTTCGCGATGGCGTCTGCGGACGTCTTGCCGAGACCGTATGTCGCGGACGGGTTGCCATAAGAGGATGTGAGAAACGGCATCATCGCGTCGAGCACACGCGGGTTCAGCGGCGTCGTGGCAGCGTGGTCGAGATAGACAAGGCGCTCGGGAGGCATCGATTGAGCCTAGCGGGTGGCAGTGGACGAAGTAAAGCGCGTCTGAGGCTCGCAGCGCGCTACTCGGGCGGGCCCGCGGCAGGGCTGGCGCCAAGCCCCGCGAGGCCGGAAAAGTCGCCGAGACCCCCGAACAGCGATGCGGCGCCGCCCGGGGCAGGCTTCTTACCGTGAAGGATCGTCCGCATCGCGCGCGGGATCGCCGGCAGCAGCTCGCTCGCCAGCAGGCCGCGGTCGCCAAGTTCCTCGCTCAGCTCCTCCGCCGCGAGCCCGTGCACGAACACGCCGCACGCCCCAGCCTCGAACGGTGCCATGCCCTGCGCAAGCAGCCCCGCGATCGTCCCCGCCAGCACGTCGCCTGTGCCTGCGGTCGCCAGCAGCGGGTTTGCGTGAGGGCTGATCGCCACGCGCCCGTCCGGCGCGGCCACGATCGTGTGCGCGCCCTTCAGCACCACCACCTGCCCCCACGTCTTCGCGGCCGACGTCGCTCTCCCCAGCCGGTCCGCCTGCACGGCCTCCACCGTCGTGCCCAGCAGCCGCGCCATCTCGCCCGGGTGAGGAGTCAGCACGCTGGGGCTCTTCAGGTATTGCCAGCAGTCACTCCACGTCGCGAGAGCATTAAGCGCGTCCGCGTCAATCACCGCGGCCATATCAGGGCGGGTGCCGAGTTCTACGACTGCCTCGAGCGATTCGGCGACCTCGGGGTGTTGTGTGAGCCCCGGACCCATGAGCAGCACGTCTGCATCATGCATTCCCACACCGATGACTCCATTTGTCCAACTAGGGGTCAGGTGACCCGTGTCGTCGCCGAGCAGTCCGTATGGAAAGAACGTCGCTTCCGGGAGAGCCGACGCGATCGCGCTTTGCACCGCCTTTGGGCAGGCAACCGTCACGAGTCCCGCTCCAACGCGATAGCAGGCCTCGGCACACAGCCGTGCCGCGCCCACGTAGTCCTGAGAACCTGCTAAGACAAATACCTTCCCGAACGTTCCCTTGTTCGCCGACTTCGGCCGCTTCGGCAACCGTTCCCGCACGCACGCGGTCGTGAGCAGTTCGACCGGCAGGCCAAGCTCCGCCTCCTTCGGCAGTCCGATGTCGACCACCTCAACCCGCCCGACGTGCTCCGACCCGGCGAGCATATACAGCCCAACCTTCGCCACGCCGAACGTCACGGTCAGCTCCGCCGTTACGGCGAGCGCATCCGCGCGTCCGCTGTCAGCGTCCACGCCTGTCGGTAGGTCCACCGCGATGACCTTCGGTGGCCGGGGTTCCCCGGTCCGCTCGCCGAGTCGCCGCAAAATCTCCGCCATCGTGCCCTCGATGGGCCTCGACGGCCCGATTCCCAGCAACGCGTCGACCACGACCTCCGCGCCGTCCATCGCCTCCTGCAGCTTCTCGTAACCGGCGTCATTCTCGGCGTTGAACACGGTGACACCGCGTTCGCGCGCCAGATCGAGGTTCTTGTCACCCTCACGGAGTCGCGTCATATACACGCACACGTCGGCATCCCAGTCGGCCAGGTGGCGCGCGGCGACGAGGCCGTCGCCGCCGTTGTTGCCCGGGCCCACGAGCACCAGCACGCGCCGCCCCGCGACGATGCCGAGGTTCAGCCAGACCTCCTGCGCGACAGCCAGCCCCGCTTGCTCCATCAGCTCGTCCAGCGACGTGCCCGCCGCGACGGCCGCCTGCTCCAATTCGCGCATCTGTTCCGACGTGCAGAGCTTCATAGACGTCCCTGCTCCTTCAACCACTCGACCAGGCGCTCGCGGTGCGCGGCGCGGTCCAGCGGCGCATCGTCAGCCATCCCGACGACCGCGGCGATTGCCAGGTCGCCCTCGTGTGTGAGGCTCACGTCGATGCCGCGCAGGCCGATGGTCTCGCCGCGCTGCTTCGCCAGGCCGTGGAGGAACACCAGGGGCTTGCCTCGGCGGTTCGGCAGTATCTCGATGTCCCGCCACGCGAGCCCGCGCGCGCCCGTACCCAGCGCCTTCATCACCGCCTCTTTCGCCGCGAATCGGGCGGCCAGTTCGTGGACGCGACCGCGGCACCAGGCGACTTCCTCGGGCGTATACACACGCCTGAGGAAGCGTTCAGGGTGCTTGTCCATCACCTTCTGCACGCGCGAGATCACGATCACATCGATACCGACGGCCATCTCCATATGTCGATTGTACGGGCGCCGATCGGCGAGGGCACGGCCTGAACCTAAGCGCACGCGCGGGTAGACTGCGCCGCATGACGGCGAAGATCATCGATGGGACGGCGATCGCGCAGCAGGTGCGCGACGAGGTAGCGGAGCGCGTGCGGACGCTGGCCACGCGCGGTGTCGAGCCGGGCCTAGCCGTCGTGCTCGTGGGCGAGAATCCTGCGTCGGTGTCGTACGTGCGCGGCAAGACCCGAGACGCGGCCGCTGTCGGTATGCGGTCCGAGACGATCCGTGTCCCTGCCGATGTCTCGCAGGAGGAGCTGCTGCGGTTGGTGAACGAACTGAACGAGAATCCGGGCTGGCACGGCGTCCTGGTGCAGTTGCCCCTTCCGGACCACATCGACGAGCGATCGATAACCGAGGCCGTCATGCCGGAGAAGGACGTGGACGGCCTGCACCCGGTCAACGTCGGCCGGCTGTTTCGGGGCGAGCCGGGATTCCTGTCGTGCACGCCCCACGGGGTGATCCAGATGCTGCTGCGGTCCGGACACGACCCGGCCGGCAAGCACGCGGTCGTCTGCGGGCGCTCGAACTTGGTGGGGAAGCCGCTGGCGGGGCTGCTGATGCAGAAGCGGCGTGGCGGGAACGCGACCGTGACCGTCTGCCACACCGGCACCCCCGATATCGCGACCTACACCCGACAGGCCGACATCCTCATCGCCGTGATGGGGCGGCCCGGCACCATCGCGGCGGACATGGTGCGCGAGGGGGCGGTGGTGATCGACGTGGGGGTGAACGCGATTCCCGACGCGACGAAGAAGTCCGGCCAGCGCCTCGTGGGCGACGTGGACTTCGATTCCGTCGCGCAGAAGGCTGCCGCGATCACACCGGTGCCGGGCGGTGTCGGCCCCATGACCCGCGCCATGCTGCTCTGGAACACAGTCCTCGCCGCCTCCGGCGGTCCGGAGAGCCTCGATCGATAGCTGATCTCCAGTAGGCACGCTTGCGCAAGGCGACGAAAAAGCCGGACCTCCTAGCTCCGGCTTCTTCGTCGTTCTTCCCAGGACGTACCGACCTACTGGTGATTCTGCAGGGAAGGGCGGCCGGCCAAGCCGCCCCCGGAGCCTCGTCCTTGTTGCTGGATCCCCCGCCTTGTTGCCACCAAAGCATCCAGCTTCCGCGGATCTGGCTCCAACCCGGGACCCTCTCCCTTCGGTCCGCCTGCCCTGGCTCCCCCGCTCCCCCGCGAGTCTCCTGCATCCACCGAGCCGGGCCGACTTCGAATCTGCCGCGAATCTTCGAAATTCGCAGCCTTATGGCATCTCACCCACTTGCCAACTGGTGAAAACTAATGCATGATGTGTGAGCACTGATTGCCATAACAGGTGTACCGCTTCGTGAAATCCAGCACATGAACGATGAACCGTGATTCCAGTAGCCTGATTGCATATGCCTGATTACGTAAGCCTGATTGCTGTTGCCTGACTGACGATACATGCATTGTAGTTCGTGAAACGGGACTGTCAAGTACCTTTACCATCGAATTTCGAGGTTTTTTCATGGTTCGCCAGCTTCAACTCAGCGGCACCGAATCCAGGGAAGGACACGAGGCCATGAACCGCCAGCAGCAGAGGTGGGGATTCCTGACCAACCACGCGCTCGTCCTCATCTATGTCGTTCGGCACCCGGGTGCGACCGTGCGCGAGATTGCGACCGGGGTTGGCGTGACGGAACGAGCGACGCTCGAGATCCTCCGCCAGCTCTGCGACGACCAGATCGTCGAACGGACCCGCGAGGGCCGCCGGAACACGTATGCGGTCAACTTCGAAGCGATGGCAGCCTACCGCCGGGAGGGCACCGTCCAGCTCACCCCCCGCGAGTTTGTGGACGGTCTCATAGGTGTGCTGCTGGCCATGTCGGACTACCAAGCGGCGACCAACGGCTCGAAGCCGTCGCCGCCGCTGGACTCGGGCGCCCTGGAGCCCCGAACGGGAGACTGGGGCTTCTTCACAAACCATGCGCTTCTTCTCCTCGCCATCGTCCTGGATCCGGGCGCGACCGTGCGGGAGATGGCTTTTAGCATGGGCGTCACGGAGCGCGCCGTCGTGGCCATCCTGAACCAGCTCGAGGACGAGGGCATCGTCATCCGCGAGCGGCAGGGGCGGCGGAACAGCTACACCATTGACCTGAAGGCGGTCCGCAGCTTCCCCCGCTGGTCGCCTGGCGAGTGGGAACTCCCGCACCAGCTCGTGGACGTCGCGGTCGCCGGGCTGGAGGCGCTGATCCGCCGAAACGGCGGAGGCATGAACGCAGCGGGATAGTCCTTAGCCGACTAGCTGCTCGGCTCTCACCGTCCGGCTCCGCGCCAATGTGAAGAACAGCAAACGCCCGTCGAATAGCGGGGCGTCCTACTTTCGGTGGACCGGTCTGCTTCCGGACTACTAAGCCACCAACCGGACTAACTAGCCAATAGCCAACCTCAGCCCACTCCAGCCTTCTGGCGCTCCGGCTCGAGGGCCACAGTCTCGGTCTCGGTGGACTCCGCCATCTGGTGGCGTTCGTAGTACAGCCGGACGAGCGCATCCGCCAGCTTCTTCGAGTCGTGGCGATAGCGGTTGTCCTCGGCCACGACGTCGGACTTCACCACGCGCGCGCCATCGAGGTTGATGCGGTCGATCCGCACGGGGTCGGAGTGCCATTCCTCGGGCAGGCCGCCGTTGTAGTTGCTGTTCGCGAGCACGAAGTCAAACAGATTGCCGTGCAGGTGCTCTTTCAGCGCCGCGAAATGGTCGCTCACGCTGAAGGAATCCGTCTCACCGTGCTGCGTCGCCACATTGCAGACGTACACCTTCAGTGCCGACGATACCTCGATGGCGCGGCGGATGCCTTCGACCAGCAGGTTCGGCATGACGCTCGTCATCAGGCTGCCGGGCCCGCAGATGATCATGTCCGCCTGCAGGATGGCGCGGATCGCGTCCGGGTTCGCCTGCGCCGCCGGGAACGGCGACGGGTCGAGGAAGATCTCCGTGACGTGACCGTGCTCCGTGATGGCCGATTCACCGCGAATCACCTGGCCGCCTTCCGTCCGTGCGCACAGCGTGAGCGAGTGCAGCGTCGCGGGCAGGATCTGGCCGCGCACCGCCAGGACGCGGCTGGTCTCGCGCACCGCCTCCTCGAAGTTGCCGGCGACATGGGTCATCGCGGCGATGAACAGGTTGCCGAAGCTGTGGCCCTCAAGGCCCTCGCCCTCAGAGAAGCGGTACTCGAACAGCTGTGACATCAAGGGCTCGGCGTCAGCCAGCGCGGCGATGTTCTTTCGGATGTCTCCAGGTGGCAGGACGCCAAGCTCGCGTTGAAGACGGCCCGAGCTCCCGCCGTCATCGGCGATGGAGACGATCGCCGTGATGTTCCCGGTGTACTCCTTGACGCCGCGCAGGAGTGTCGAGAGGCCGGTCCCACCGCCCAGCACGACGATCTTGGGCCCTCGCCGCAGGTAGCGGTGGTTGTAGATGATGTCGACGATGCTCTCGTTCCGCTCCGGCTTGATGAATGCCGAGAGCAGCGACTGGTTCAACTTCCAGACGCTAAAGCCGATGATGCCCAGCGCCGCCGTGACGAACAGCCCGCCTCGAAAGAACCGGGGCAGGAACTGCAGCGTGGCGTAGTAAACCCAGTCGGGGAAGGTGTAGCTGACGTAGACCTCGCGCAGGAAGTAGGCGAAGCCCAAACCCATGATGGCCACGCCCACAAGCAGCAGCAGGAGCCACCGCTTGATGTGCATGCCGAAGTAGAACCACTTGATGAAGCTGGGATCCCTGATCAACTGGCGCATATCGCCCGCCAGTCTAGCACAGCCGCGCCCAATGTGAATAGATCAATGATCAATTCTTGGCCTACGCTTCCAGCTTCTGTTTCAGGATCTCGGTGACCGTGTCCGCCTTCGCCCGGCCCTTGCTCTCCCGCATCACCTGGCCCACCAGGAACTTGATCGCCTCCTGCTTGCCCGCGTGGTAATCCGCCACCGGCTTGGCGTTAGCTGCTATGACCTTGTCGACGATCTTGCTGATCTCGTCTGCCCCGCCGATCTGCTCCAGACCGAGGTCCTTGACGATGACGGCAGGCTCGCGCCCCGTGCGGAACATCTCTTCGAACACCGACTTGGCCGTCGCGCCCGTGATCGTTCCTCCCTCAATGAGCGAGATCATAGCATAGAGGCTTGCGGGAGAGACCTTCGTCTCGGCGATGTCCGTATCAGTTGCGTTAAGTAAACGAGCCAGCTCCACGTTCACCCAGTTGTTGACAAGCCGCGCCGTGCGCCGCAGGGTTTCGCCGCCCTCGATGGCCGCCGCCGCCATCGCTGCCTCGAAGTAGTCGGCCTTCGCACGCGACTCGACCAGCAGATTGGCGTCGTACAGCGGTAGACCGTACTCCGACTGGAACCGCGCTCGTTTCGCGTCCGGCAGCTCCGGCAGGCGGGCGCGGATCTCGGCGACGTAGGCGTCGTCAACAGTCACCGGCGGCAGATCCGGCTCCGGGAAGTAGCGGTAGTCGTGCGCCCCTTCTTTCGAGCGCTGGCTAACCGTCTTGCCCTTCGCGTATTCGGTGCCCGTAGCGTCCCTCTGAGCGCCTTCGACCCACCCCCGCGTCTCCTGGGGGATCGTTCGTCCGGCATCGAGCTCCTCAGTCTGTCGATGAATCTCGTATCGAATCGCGTTGTACACAGCCGTGAACGAGTTCATGTTCTTCACTTCGACCTTCGCGCCGTACTCCGTCGCGCCGAACGGCCGCAGCGAGATGTTCGCGTCGCAGCGGAAGTTGCCTTCCTCCATGTTCGCGTTGCTCACGCCGATGTAGCGGAGGATCTGCCGCAGCTTCAGCAGATACTCGCGCGCCTCCTCCGGCGACCGCATGTCGGGATCGCTCACGACCTCCATCAGCGGCACGCCCGCGCGGTTCATGTCGATGAGGGAGTACCCGTCGCCGGTGCCGTCGTCCTTGTGCGTGAGGCGCGCCGTATCCTCCTCCAGGTGCGCGCGCGTAATACCGACGCGCCGGGGCTCCTCGCCTTCCACCTTGACCTCGATCCAGCCGTTCTGGGTGAACGGCAGATCGTACTGCGAGATCTGGTAGCCCTTCAGCAGGTCCGGGTAGGGGTAGTTCTTCCGGTCGAACTTCGCAAAGGCCGGGATCTCGCAGTTCAGCGCCAGCCCCGTCATGACCGTGAACTCAACGGCCTTGCGGTTCATCACCGGAAGCACGCCCGGCAGCGCCATGCACACGGGGCAGACGTGCGTGTTGGGGGGCGCGTCGGCGTACGATGCGCTGCAGTCGCAGAACATCTTCCGCGCCGTCAGCAACTGGACGTGCGTCTCCAAACCGATGACGGCCTCGTAGCGGAGGGCGGGGGTTGTCGTGGTCATAGGATTCGGCGTGTGCCCTGTGCGGCAACTATAGCAGCGGCGCGATCGCGCAACAATCGGGAACGCGTTTCATAGAACGGACGTCTTGCGCCAGGGCGGACTGTAGCGCGGGCTTTCCAGCCCGCGCGGCTGTCGTGCGATGGCTTCACATCCGTGTAGCGCGGGCCTTCAGCCCATGGGGCCGTCGCCCGGCGCCTCGACGTTCTCGCCCGTGATCTGACCGATGAGCTCCGGCAGCTCCTCGACAAGCTGCGACCGCGCGACCGCCAGGTCCGCCCCCGCCTGCCGCGCCGCCCTGAGCGTCGTGGCCTCCGTGTGCCGCCCGAACGCGAGCACCGCCGTCCCGACGGCCTTCGCCCCGCGGATCACCGTCTCGGCATCGAGGCCGATGGCATGCAGGTCGACGATGACGATCGCCGGACGGCGGGCGAGCGCGTCCCGCGCCGACACAGGTGTGTCCGCCACCTCCGTATCGAATCCCAGCGCCCGCGCCGCCGCCTCGATCCGCAGCTGGAACATCAGGTCGGGCACGGCGATCACGGCAAGCTTGCTCATGCCATCAGGGTAGCAGCACGCGAGCAGGGTGGCGGATGCACCGTGATATAGTCGGGCTGTCCGTACTGCGTTGCGGTGTCAGCACGTGCCGGGGTGGCGGAACTGGCATACGCAGCGGACTTAAAATCCGCCGGTCGCAAGACCTTGTGGGTTCGAGTCCCACCCCCGGTACCAATACAGCCCGCTCTCAGTCCGAGGTGCGCTGCTTGGCGATCGAGTCTACAGCCACGCACGAGCCAGCCGACCGCAACCGACCAAGGGCCTGGGCGCGACCTTCCCCGGGCGTCTGGCTCGGCGCGCTCGTTGGTGTTGCGGGCGTCGCGAGCCGGTTCTGGCACCTCGGCAGCAAGAATCTGTGGCTGGACGAAGTCTGGAGTTGGAGAGCGGCAAACATGCCGCTGCCGGACATGGTCGACTGGACGCAGCAGGATATCCATCCTCCGCTCTACTATGGCCTTCTCCACTACTGGGTGCTTGGCTTTGGGAACAGCGAGGCGGATCTGCGCGCACTGTCGGCGTTGGCGGGAGGCCTCACGATCCTGCTCCTCGTGGCGATCAGCTTTCGCATCGAAGGCGCGCTGCTGTCCGCCGCTGCCGGCCTGGCCCTCGTCCTCAATGCGCCCCACATCTATATCTCCCAGGAGGCGAGGATGTACTCGCTAGAGGGATTCTTGGCGTTGTCGTCGTCGGTCGCTCTCGGGACGGCGCTGCGTCGCGGCGCCTCGCTGCCGTGGTTCGCTGCATATGCCCTCCTTGCCACGGCACTGGCGTACACACATTACACCGGCCTGCTCTTGATCGGCCTTCAAGGCGTGATCGGTGCCGGTTTCGCAATGCGTTCACTTCGCAGAGAGCAGGGCTGGAGGCTGCCACTCCTTGTCGCCATCAGCTTTGGCTTCGTGGGGCTCGCGTTCGTGCCTTGGCTCCCGACGTTCGTGGATCACGTTCACAGGGGCGCAGGTGATGGACACGTGCCGGATCCAACACTCGACTATGTGATCGGCGTGTGGAGATCTGCATTCGCCTTGGATCGGGCCCGGGACGCATGGCTTGCCGTCGCGCTGCCCGTCGCCATTCTGGGATCGTACGGCGTCTTGTCGCGCTGGCGAGATCCGCTTGTACTCTGCGTCACTGCGGTGGCTGTCGTTCCCGCCGCTGAGCTCGCGTTCTCGCTCTATAACGAGCCGGTCTTCGACTTGAAGCGAGTGGCGCCGTTCACGCCGGGCCTGGCCTTTATCTTTGGCTTGGCTGTCGTTGAGTTTCGCCGATACCTTCGCACCGTCCTGGATCTGCCAAGTGCCGCCGCTTCAGCGCTCGGCGCGCTCGCCATCCTGGTCGCCGTCCTCGTCATGTCCGTTGCTGCGTCCGATCAGTATCGGGTCGACCCGCCCGAAAACTGGAGAGCCGTAAGCCAACACATCGAAGAGTCGCACGCTGGCACGGCCTTCGTGTACAAGGGCTACCTGACGGCACACCTCTCGTACTACCTGGGAGAGGGCACGCCCCTGGTGCCGCTTTCGCACGAACAGATCGCACTCGCCAGGACCGGCCAGCCGCCCATTTCGCTCACGACGAACGACGTAGTGCTGCTCGTCTTGGGCCGAGTGACCGACGTTGATCAGCAACGCATCGTGACGTCGCTCGGGCCCTACTTCACGGTGTCCGAGGCCTGGACGGCGGACGAACGGATCTGGGTGTACGCACTGCAAGCTCGCGTGGCGGCCCCTTGATCTCGTCGCGCTAGATACGGTGTCAGGCTGGCATCGCTTGCCTGATCGATCCCGCCAATTCGTCCAGGCGCGCGTCGCTCAAGGTAAGGAGGGCCTGCCCGCCCCTCAGATCCATCGCCGCGAACTGCTGTTTCTCGAACGGCGTCCCGGCCGGACAGGGGCAGACGTGGATGTGTAGATGGGCGTTTCGTTCCGGGCTGCCGAGCGATGCGATGTACATGCGCATGGCGCCGGTGGCGTCGGCGACTGCTCGCGCAAGGTCGCGGACGACTCGCTGAAGGTGCGCCCATTCTTCCAAAGAAAGGTCCATCTCGAACCGTTCATCGTGGCGCTTTGGACAGACGATCGTGTAGCCCTCCTGGCTCGGGAACTGGTTCAGGAAGGCGATGACACTATCATCTTCGTACACAATGCGCGGATTGGGGAACAGCGGACGTCCTTCGACGATCCGGCAGACGAAACACGCCGACCGCGTGACCCTGTCGTACCAGGTGCTGAGTTCGCTCTTCATGTCCGAGACCGCTTTCGTTGGCGCGCGCGTGCACGCCGCCTGCAGGCCCTAGATCTGCGAGTACCCCGACCCCGGGAAGTCCACGCCGATCCCCACCCCGCCCTCGATCCACCCGAACTCCTTCAAGATCTGCTGGCTGTACGTCACGCGGCCCGACACCTTCTCCAGCGGCGCCGTCGCCAGCAGCAGCGCCGCCTTCGCCATGATCGATGTCGGCTCGCCGCGCGGGTCGTCCATTCCCGACACCAGCCTGTGGTGCACCGTCCCCGGCGTCGGTACCACCTGCGACGGCGAGAAGCACGTCACCGACACTCCGTTGTCGTACACCTCCGCCGCCAGGCCCTGCGTGAACCGCTCCAGTGCCGCCTTCTCCGAGCCGTAGCAGGTGCCGCCGGCCCCGCGCCGCATGTTGCCCTCGCCGTACGGTCCCCGTCCCGGCCCGATTGCCGCGCCCGACGATACGTTGACGATGCTGCCGCTCCCCCGCGCGACCATGTCCTGCAGCACTTCGCGCGAGAGGATGAACGGCGCGTGGAAGTTCACCGCCCACGACCGCATCCAGCGGTTGGTGGGGTAGTCCTTGATCGGGATGAAGTACGTCAGCGCGGCGTTGTTCACCAGCACGTCGATCGGTCCGTACGTGTCGCGCGCCGTCTTCACCAGCCGCAGGCAGTCCTCCTCGATGGAGAGGTCCACCGCGACGGGCGTCGCCTCGCCCCCGGCCGCCTTAATGTCGGCCAACGTCTTCTCGAGCGAGCCCTCCAGCGGGTGCTCGCCCTCCCGCATGGTGCGTGCGGCGCAGGCCACCTTCCCGCCCTCGGCCGCGAACAGCCGTGCGATCTCCGCGCCGATCCCGCGGCTGGTTCCGGTCACGATGCAGACCTTGCCGTCGAGCTTACCCATGTCCGTGCCTCCTGTGTGTCCGTGCGCGTGTGCGCGCCGCGTGTGCGTGCCGCATGTGTGCGCCCCAGATCATGCCACGCCCCCGCCGTAACTTCGAGCCGTTCGCAAGCTACTCGCAAGCCGCTCGCCCGCCCATCCGATAAGGTGTACTCCCGCCGGGCGACGCGGCCCGGCCGCGCTGGAGCATGACGATACACGTAGCCGCCCTCTACATCTCCCCCGTCAAGTCGCTGGCCCTCCAGCGGGTTGACCGCGCGTCCGTCGTGAAGACCGGCCTCCAGGGCGACCGCCAGTTCTTTCTCGTTACCGACCGCAATCGCCTGTTCACGATGCGCGAGTACGGCCCCCTCGCCACCGTCCGCGCGACCTACGCGCTCGATCCCGAGCGCCTCCGCATCGAATTCCCGGACGGCGTCGCATCCGAAGGCGCACCCGCCCCCGGCGATCCGCTGACCGCGCGCTTCTTTGGTGAGTACGATGTCGAGGCGTTCGAGACGCCCGGCCCGTGGAACGACGCCTTCGCGAAGTTCATCGGGATGTCCGTGCGCCTCGTCCGGGCCGCCCCGAAGCGCGCCGCCGTCGACGTGCTGCCGGTCTCTGTGCTGTCCGCTGCCTCGGTCGAGGAGCTGCGGCGCACCAGCGGCGAGCCCTCGATCGACGAGCGCCGCTTCCGTCCGAACATCTACGTGAGCGGCGCCGCGACCCCGCACGAGGAGGACAGCTGGATCGACCGCAGCGTCCGCATCGGCGGCCGCATCGGCGGGGCAGTGATCCGCGTCCGCATGCGCGACGAACGCTGTATGGTGACGACGCTGAACCCGGACACCGGCCTCCGAGACTTGAGCACACTCACGATGATCGCTGGCTACCGCACCGACCAATCGAACGAGGTGAACTTCGGCGTCTACGCCACCGTCGAGCAAGAAGGAGACATCGCCGTCGGCGATACCGTGGAGCCGCTATCTTAGGAACTCTCAAACCGTGCGCTCGTACCGTACGGACAGGTCTTCAGACCTGTCCTCAAGCAAGCGGCACAAACAAGCCGTAGTCTCATCCGCAATGCGTCGCAGGAGGACAAATGGGCACAGCCGCCGACAAAGTCATCGATCAGATCATCGAGAACCGGACGAAGTTCCAGGCCTTCTGCGAGTCACTGACCGAAGAACAGCTCGACCGCCCGGTGCCGCAGAGCACCTGGATCGTCCGCGACTTCGCCGCCCATCTCGACACACTGGACCCGGCGATGCAGAGCCTCTTCGAGGCCACCGCCCGCAACCAGAAGCTCACCGCCCCCGGCGGCGGCGAGTTCGACGTCGATGCCTTCAACGAGCCCCTGGTCACCGCCCGCCGCGGCTGGCCGCTCTCCCGCGTGTTCGAGGAGGCGGCGCAGAACCGCACGCAGCTCATCCAGGTGCTGCGGCAGATCACCGACGAACAGACGCAGCACCTGATGTACTTCAGCGGCGACGCGAAGCGGAAGGCAGGCAACGTCCCCTTCGGCCTGTTCCTCGCGGGCTGGGCCTGGCACGATCCCATCCATCTTGCCGACATGCTCCGCGCCCTTCCGGAACGCGCGGACGACCCCGATATCGTGGCGTGGCTGGACAACGGCTTCGTGAAGGGCTACCAGGCCGCCATGAACCCCGCCTAGCCTCGCTCCGTGTCCGGGCAGACGGCGATCGCACGCGCGCTACCGGCCGCACTTGTCGCTCATCTTGACGAACGAGTGACACCTGGCCGTTGAATCCGCACACGGCCCGGCAGTAGGATCAGCCCAACCGCCAGGTGGAGGTGCTCCCTTGTCCATTCGCGAGCGTGTTGCCTGGGCTGCGGCCGCTGTCCTCGGCCTGATGATCGTGGCTGCGGTCACCGGCGTCGTGAGCGGTGGCCCGCTCGACCCGCCGGGTCCTCCCGGCGCCACCCAGCCGCAGGTCGAGCCCCGAAACCCCATTCCGCCCGTCGGCTGGGCCGGCACGTACCCCATCACCCTCAGCTCTTCCGGCTCGTACTTCCTGACCCAGAACCTCGCTCCCACCGGCGGCAACGATGGCATCGTCGTCAACAATGGTGATATCTCCATCGATCTCAACGGCTTCATGATCGATGGCGAGGCCGGAGGAGACGACGGCATCTCCGACAACGGCATCGGCTACCCCAACCTCACCGTCGGCAACGGCACCATCCGCGGCTTCGCCGATGACGGCATCGACCTGCAGACGTCCGTCAACGTGCGCGTCTCCCGCATCACCATCGGCTTCAGCGGCGGCAGCGGCATCGAGATCGGCTCCGGTTCCGTGAGCGAATGCACCGCGACGGGGCCCGACACCGGCACCGTCGGCGTGCGGTCCGCCGGCGCGGCGCGGATCTCGGACTGCGTGGTGAACGGTTATGGCACCGGCTTCGCGCTCAACGGCGGCGGGCTGCTGCGGGACTGCGTCGCGGCGTCGCCCGACCTCAACGGCATCTTCGCGAGCCCTGGTTCCACCGTGATGAACTGCCGCGTGAACGGCGTCGGCATCAACGCGGGTACCGGCTCCAAGTACGGTATGTACGTGCAGGGCCCCTCGCTCATCAAAGACAACGCGATCAACACCGTGCTCAACTCCTCCTTCATGGACATGGGCATCTATATCGAGGGGCCGGCGAACGTCGTCACGGGAAACCAGATCTCCGGCGTCGAGTTCGGGCTGAAGTTCGGTGGGAGCGCATCGAACAGCAGGGTGTACGGCAACACCTTCGACGGCGTCACGACCTACTTCGAGGGAACCGTCACCGACGACGACCTCGGCCCGATCCGTCCGTACGAGGACGGCGGCAGCTGGGACCAGACGCTCACCTCGGTCGGCACCGTGAGCTGCAACACGCCGCGATTCCGCTGCGTCATGAACGATGAAGCCGTCCTGGACCGCGAGACCGGACTCGTCTGGCAGCGCACGGCTGTGGCGGACACGGACCAGTACTGGGGCGCCTACCAGCACTGCCTGTTCGCATGGATGGCGGCTCCCGACGGCCGAGGAACTGCTCTCGCTCTCCACGCCCGGACAGGACCCCACCCTGCCCACCGGCCACCCGTTCCTTGGCGTCGACACCACCCTGTTCTACTGGAGCTCGACCCAGTCGGCAGTCTTCTTCCCGGAGTACGCCTACGCCCTCCGGTTCTCCACCGGTATCGGCGAGCTTTCCGCCCGCGACAAGAGCAACTTGCTTAGAGAGTGGTGCGTCCGCGGTGGACAGGGCTTCGACGGTACCTTCGATGGCACGCCCTGAAACAAACATTGCGATCCTGCCGGGATCTCCTTATCGACGCATTCGATACCCCTTGAACGGCGCGCGCGAACGCATTCGGCCGTAACCTTTCGCCCGATCCGGCCGATGATCTCCACCGGGCGCAGTGCGCGCGGGCGCCACGCTGGTGGTGGCGCCGCGATGCCTGTGCGTGGGGGTTCGTATCGGCCTGGGCGTGCATCCCTTCTGGATCGCCTTTCTCATCCTCGGACTGATAGCGTCCGTGTGGATCGCCGCGGGCCCCATGGTCACGGGCGCCGCGCGCCGCGCCCCCGGCAACCTCCGCACGATGTACGGCGCCGGCGCTGTCGCCGCCAGCCTCCTCTGCGTGGCCCTCGCCGTCTGGACCGCCGTCGCCTTCATGCAGTCGACGACTGAGTTCCGCACGAAGGATCGCCCCCAGCTCGAGCACGTGACCTCGATCGGGTACGCCGTGCGCGCCGCCCCGAACGTCGCCCCCACCGACGGCATGCTGGAGCCTGTCTCGGCCGAGACCCTGCGCCAGCACGAGCCTGCGCCCCTGTACTCCAACCTCGTCTCGAAGATGGACTTCGGCTTCAACTACGAGATGCGGTCCGAGCAGCCGCTGCAAGTGCTGGGCTACGGCGGCGCCGGCCTGCGCATCAAGGCGGAGGACGGCTGGGAGCGCACCATCGCGCTGCAGGACGCGCAGTTCCTCAGCGGCCCGAAGGTCACGCTCTGGTTCACGATGGACATGGACATGGTGCGCGTCATCATCGCCGGCGTCGAGCTGACGACCGGATCGACGTCCGACTGGTACGACCTGACCGTGATCCCCGTCGTGCGCCTGGCCGGAGACGTCGGCGGCGAGCACATCGACGAGACCTACATGCGCGAGTTCACGACTCGCATGGACCCCGTTCGCCTGGCGCCGGGCGCCGACCTGGAGCACACGCAGCGCAAGATCGCCCGCACCTCCGTCGAGGCCGAGCGCCAGGTCCCCGTCGGCCCCCTGTCCGTCGACTTCAGCATCGCCCGCTGGCTCGCTCTCGCCGCCCTCGCCCTCATGGTCGCCTCCGACCTCAAGCTCCCCCGGAGGCAGGAAGAACCCGCCTCCGCCCCCGGTGGTTGATGCCTGCGCGCGATGTCCTGCGCTCGGCTCTCGAACAGGTGATCCGGGTAAGTAGGAACAGCGATCTGGTTCTGGCTCCTGACGATTCGCTCCCGGCTATGAACACC